>JAGCIC010000065.1 GCA_017648805.1 Clostridia bacterium | reverse complement strand
GGCCGGCGGCAGGCCCAGTTTTTCCCTGCCGTAGTTCACGTAAAACCTGTAGTTCTCGATCGGCACCCCGTTGGGGATGCGGTGGTCCAAGCCGAACGCCGTGCCTCCGCCCGTAAGCGGCGCGCGCAGCTTGTAGTCCAGCTCCTTTTTCACATCTTCGACAGTGCCCATCAGGGCGAACTTGTCTATGCCGCCCTTGAACGCCAGCCTGTCCCCGTACTTTTCCCTGAGCTTCAGCATGTCCATGCCCGCCTTGGGTTCCAGCGGGTACACGCAGATTATGCCGGCAGCGACTATCTCGTCCAGTATGGCGTTTATGTCCCCGTCCGAGTCCTGGGAGAACAGCCGGGCGCCCGCCTTCCTCGCCGCGTCCCACACCCTGCCGTAATAGGGGCTTATGAAGTTTCTGAACAGCTTTGGGCCGATCATGGGACCGGACGCGCCCGCCATGTCCTCGTGCACGCACAGCACGTCTATGCCCGTCTCGTTGGCTATCACTTCAATGCCCTTCAGACAGAGTTCCCCGAAGGTGTCCAGCATGTCGCGCACCATCTCTGGCTCGTCATAGTAGGCGCAGCACAGGTTCTCCTCCCCCATAAGGTTGCGGGGCTCGTCGAAGCCGCCGGGCATCCACAGGGTGACCAGCGCGCCCTCCTCCCGCGCCCGTTTCAGGTTTTTCAGCGCCTCCCTGTCCACCCTCGAAATGTCGAAGGAGTACCAGCTTTTCACCTTTTCCCAGTCCTCGGGCGTCTCCACGGGATAGGAAAACGGCAGGGGTATGGTGGCGCACTTTTTGCTCAGGCGCATCCTGCGGCCCATGGAGTCTATGGAAAGCTGCTCGCTCTCGGTCTCCGAGATCACGCGCGGCGTTATGCCGCTGCGGGGCGAGACGTCGAGCGGCGCGCCCGCGCACCTAACATAGTCCCAGCCGAAGGCCTCGAGCGTGAGTTCCTTTTCGTCCGCGCCCTGGCTTTTCCACTCTTCGTCCAGCCCTATCAGCAGCCCGAACAGCTCCGTGAACAGCTCCCGCGGGCTTTCCCCGAAGGTCATGTGGCTCAAATACTCTTCCCGCGTCCAGCGCATTTTTTCCTCCCGAAATGTGGAACAATCCTTTTGAGGCCGCCGTCTAAAAGACAACCGAACCAAAGGGGGTCGTGATATGAAAAGGCTGATATCCCTTATAACCGTTTTGATACTGATCGCGACAGTCGCCGCGCCTGCCTTCGCGGAGACCTACGCCTACGTTAAGACGCCCACCAAGGACGGCACCGTGTACGTGCGCAAGGTGGCGGGCGCGGGCCAGCCCATAATGGGCGTGGCCAACAACGGCGACGCGCTGATAATCCTTAAAAAAGGCAATACCTGGCACCGGGTCAGGGTGATAAGGACCGGGGTGGAAGGCTACATGTACGGCGCGTACATCCACTTCATCTCTTCCGGTTCCTCTTCCTCCTCGTCCTCCTCTTCCGGCGGGCAGGAGGCCAGCGGCTACTACAATCCCAGCTACTACACCACCGATCCTTCCGTGACCGACACCGACACCGTGATAAACAAATATGTCACGGTCCAGTCCTCGGACGGCTACGCGAACCTTAGGTGGGGTCCCTCCACCAGCTGGGGCATCATCTGCAAGGAGTACAACGGCGACAAGCTGTGGGCGCTGGACCAGAACGGCAGCTGGTACCGGGTGGTGGACAACGCCGGGCGCGTGGGCTACGTGTCCAGCAAGCTCACGAAGCTGGGCAGCACGGTGAGCAATTCCTCCGGCAGGACGGGCATCATCCGCTCTTCCGACGGCTTCGCCTCCGTGAGGAGCGGCCCCGGCACTTCCTACGCCCAATTATACACCCTGAGCGTAGGCCAGTCAATCACCGCCTACACCTCCAGCGGGGACTGGCTCAGGGTGACCCTGCCGGACATCTGGAGCGACGCCTTCGTGTACAGGACGCTGATCCGCTTCTACTCCAAAGCCCGCACCACCGGCAACGTGAACATGCGCAGCGGCCCCTCCACCTCCTACTCCCGCATAACCGTGCTGTCCAACGGCACCAACGTAAGGCTGCTGGCTACGGACGGCTCCTTCTGCCGGGTGGACACGGGCTACTCGAGCGGCTACGTGAGCAAAAAATATTTGAGCTACTAAACCATTTGGGCTTGAAACAAACTCCATAAGTGTGATAAAATCTTGACCGTGGAAAGCTGCCGCTTTGCGCGGTCATTTTAGTTGGGAGGATGTCATTATGCCCGATACCGTATTAAGTCAGTTTACCCAGAGCTATACCGAAGAAAAAAAAGCTTCCGAAAAGAAGCTCAAAATCGGCATCATCGGCTGCGGCTGGATCGCCGAAGCCCACATCGAAAGCTATCTGGAAATGGACGACGTGGAGATCGTCGCCGCCGCGGACCTTATCCCCGGCAAAGCCGAGGCGTTCATGGAGCGCTACGGGGTCAAGGGCGTGCGCTTCTATCCCAGCCACAAGGAACTCATAGACAATGAGCAGCTGGACGGCGTGAGCATCTGCACATACAACACCCAGCACGCCGCCCCCGCCATATACGCCCTGAAGCACGGCGTGAACGTGCTGCTCGAAAAGCCCTTCACCGTCACCCTGGACGAGGCGGTCGAAGTGATGAAGGCCGAAAAAGAGAGCGGCAAGGTGCTCTCCATCGGCTTCCAGCCCCGCGGCGACCTGAACATGCAGATGATCAAGAAGATAGTCGAGAGCGGCGCGCTGGGCAAGGTTTACTACATCCAGACCGGCGGCGGCAGGCGCAGGGGCATCCCCAACTCCACCTTCATCGAAAAGGATACCGCCGGCATCGGCGCCCTGGGCGACATCGGCTGCTACTCGCTGGACATGGTGCTCAACGCCATCGGCTATCCCAAGCCCCTGACCGTGAGCGGCTACAAGAGCGCCTACTTCGGACAGAGCCCCGAGTACGCCACCGCGGACCGCTTCCATACCGCCGAAGAGAACGCGAAGCGCTTCTCCGTTGACGACTTCGCCGCCGCGTTCGTGCGCCTGGAAGGCGACATCATACTGGACTTCCGCATCTCCTGGGCCATGCACCTGGACACCCCCGGCGACACCATCATACTGGGCACCAAGGCGGGCCTCAGGATCCCCTCCACCGACTGCTGGAACGGCTCCGTGGGCGGCGAGATGACCCTGTACCACGACCTGGCGGGCGTACGCATGGAGGAGAAGATACCGATACTCAAGGACAACAGCGGCCACGGCCTGTTCTACAAGAAGATCCGCGGCTTCCTGGACGCGATACTCAACGGCACCCCCGCGCCCGTGCCCTCCAGCCAGATCGTCATCAACCAGGCGATCATCGACGGCATCTGCAAGAGCGCCGAGCTGGGCCGCGAGATCGAGATCACCATACCCGAGGTCTGAACACGGTAAAAACGCGCGAAGGAGGCGCTCCTTACGGGAGCCGTCTCCTTTCTTTTTCCCTTTCCGGCCGCGCGGGGACCCAAACGCCGAAGGCGGGGGCCTTTCCCGAATGGACAGCGCCTCAAACACACAAAAAGGCGGGGATATGCTCCCCGCCGTTTTATTTATTTATGTCAGTTTTCGGGCTCCAGCAGGCCGTAGTCGCCGTCCTTCCTGACGTACAGCACGCAAACCTTGCCGGTCTCCGCATTGTCGAACAGGTAGAAGGAGTGGCCCAGCTGCTCCAGCTGCATTATGGCGTCGTCCACGCTCATGGGCTTGACCTGGAAGCGCTTTACCTTCACGACCTTGCGCTCGGGCTCCTCCTCAACAACGGGCTCCTCGGGAGGCAGGAACGCCTCGGTGGGCAGCGGCGCGGGAGAGCGGAACTTCTTGTCCAGCTTGGTGCGGTGGCGGCGGATCTGACCCTGCAGCTTGTCTACGGCCTTGTCCACGGAGGCGTACATATCGGTGCTGGTCTCCTCCGCGCGGAACAGCATGCCCCTGTGGGTGATCGTGATCTCGACTATGTTCTTGCCGGCTCTTTCCAGCGTGAATTTCACCTGCGCCTCGGCGTCGGGGCCGAAAAACCAGTCCAGTTTGCCAAGCTTCTTCTCGGCGTAGTTCTCAAGGCTCTCGGTCACGTCCACGAAACGTCCGTAGTATTTAATGATCATATATCTTACCATCCTTTCCGAAACAACGGTCGGGAAAACTTCCCGTATTTGTGTATTCCACACGCTGTGTTAATTTTCCTGCCTGGGGCATAAATATTTTTTTGACCCGCCAAACTTAACCTTGCCGGAGTATGATATGGGCGAGGTGATTTTATGGATCCGCGTCTGGTTATTTTCGATATGGACGGCACCGTGCTGGACACGCTTGAAGACCTGCTCGGCGCCCTGAACTACGCGCTTGAAAGGCACGGGCACGGCTCAAGGACGCTTGAGCAGATGCGCGCCTACGTGGGCAGCGGCCTGTACGCCATGGTGACCCGCGCCCTGGGCAACTGCGAGGACAAAGCCGTGTGCGACCCGGTGTTCGGCGACTTCAGATCGTATTATCTTGAGCACTACAACGTCAAGACCCGCCCATACCCCGGCATAGTAGAACTGCTCGGAAAACTCAAGGCGCGGGGCATAAAGTGCGCCATATCCTCCAACAAGGTGGACTCCGCCGCAAACGAGCTTACAAAAGCGCATTTCGGGGACCTGGTGGACATGTGCGTGGGCGAAAGCCCCAAAACGCCCCGAAAGCCCGACCCCGCGGGCACTTTCCGGCTCATGCGGACGCTGGGCGCTTCGCCGGCAGACACCCTTTACGTGGGCGACAGCGACGTGGACTGCCTGACCGCCAAAAACGCGGGCCTTCCCTTCATCGCCGTCACCTGGGGTTTCCGTTCCCGCGCGCAGCTGGAAGCCGCCGGCGCCAAAGTGTTCGCGGACGACTGCGCGCAGCTGGAAAAGCTGCTTATAAGTTGACTATTGTTCCGGATTAGTTTATAATAAGGTATCTATATATTTACGCGAAGGTGTGATGCGAATGAGTGAAAATAACTCCCGGCGGCGCTTGCCGGCGTATCTGGTTCTTACGATAATAACCCTCATCGCGGGGCTGGTGCTGGGCGGCGTGTACGCTCTCACCAAGGAGCCTATAGCCGCGCGCGAGCTGGAGGACGCCGAAAACGCCCGCCGCCAGGTGCTGCCCGCCGCAGAGAGCTTCGTCGACATGAGCGAAAGCGCTCCCGAAGGGCTTTCCGGCCTGTTCATGGGTCTGGACGGGCAGGGCAACACCGTGGGCTATGCCGCTCAGAAGACCACCCGCGGCTACGGCGGCGAGATAGAGATCACCCTGGGCACGGACGTTTACGGCAGGATCACGGGCCTTAACGTGGGCGGCAAGAACTTTTCCGAGACCGCGGGCCTGGGCGCCCGCAGCAAAGACGAGGCGTTCACCTCCCAGTTCACGGGCAAGACCGCGCCCCTGACCGTCGCCAAGGGCAATGACGAGAGGAACGAGCACACGATCGACGCCATCACCTCCGCCACCATAACCAGCAAGTCGGTCACCGGCGCCGCCAACGAGGTAATGGCCGCGCTGGACGGGCTGCTCAGGCCCCAAGCGGAAGGAGGCGCGCAGTAAATGAAGCTCACATTCAAGCGGGGCGTGCATCTGTCCTACGCGAACAAGAGCGCCACCAAGACCAGCCCCATCAGGGACTTCGTGAGCGATGAGGTGCGCCTTATCACCTCCATGCACATAGGCGCGCCCTCCAAGCCCATAGTCAAAAAGGGCGACAAGGTGCTCATGGGCCAGGTCATCGCCGAGCCCGTGGGCTTTCTGGGCATCCCCGTGCACGCCAGCGTGTCCGGCGAAGTGACCGACGTGAGCATGATCCCCTACCTGGGGGAAGGCAACGTGGAGTGCATCACCATCGCCAACGACTACGAGGACAAGTGGACCGAGCTCACCCCTCTGGGCAGCGTGGAGTCCGTGGATCCCGCGCTGATAGTGCCCGCCATTAAGAACGCGGGCATCTGCGGCATGGGCGGCGCCAGCTTCCCCACTCACGTCAAGCTTTCCATAAAGCCCGACCAGAAGTGCGAGGCGGTGCTGGTCAACGGCGCAGAGTGCGAAACGCACCTGACCTGCGACCACCGGCTGATGCTGGAGCAGGGCGAAAAGATAATCGGCGGCTTAAGGGCCGTGATGCGCGCCCTGAACAGCGAAAGGGGCATAATCTGCGTCGAGGACAACAAGCCCGACGCCATCGCCAACCTAAAGCGCCTGGCTCTGAACGCCAAGGGCGTCACGGTGCAGGTGCTTAAGACCAAGTACCCCCAGGGCGGCGAAAAACAGCTGATAAACGCCGTGCTGAAGCGCCAGGTGCCTTTCGGCAAGCTGCCCATTGACGTGGGCGCGGTGGTCGTGAACGTAGGCACCTGCGCCGCCATATACGACGCGGTGGTGTACGGAAAGCCCCTGATAAGCCGCGTCACCACGGTCACGGGCTGCGTGAACAGACCCTCCAACCTGCGCGTCAGGATAGGCACCGTGGTGGAGGACATGATCGGCGCGTGCGAAGGCTACAGCGCCGAGCCCGGCAAGATCGCCTTCGGCGGCGGCATGACGGGCCTGTGCCTGCCCGGCACCGACCTGCCCATGGCCAAGAGCACCAACGGCATAGTGGTCTACAGCGTGAAGGACTCCAAGTCCATAGACGAGGGCCCCTGCATCCGCTGCGGCAAGTGCGTGGCCGCCTGCCCCATAGGCCTGAACCCCTACCTGATCAAGCGCGCCGCGGACGCGGACAAACTGGAGGAAGCCAAAAAGCTGTACGTAAACGACTGCATACTGTGCGGCTGCTGCTCCTACGAGTGTCCCTCCCGCCGCTGGCTCACCGCTTCATTCAAGATAGTAAAGCAAAAACTGGCCATACAGGCCAAACAGAACGGAGGTAAAGGCTGATGACGCTGAGACTGTCCACTTCCCCGCATCTGCGTACGCCCCAGTCCTCCACGCGGCTGATGCTGAATGTTATAATCGCGCTGCTTCCCTCCGCCGCCTTCGGCGTATACAACTACGGCTACAAGGCGCTGGTGCTCATACTCGTGTCGATGCTCAGCGCGGTGGTGAGCGAATACCTGTGGCAGCGCCTGACCAACCGCCCCGTAAGGATAAAGGACTGCTCCGCCCTGGTAACGGGCATGATACTGGCCCTGTGCGTGACCCCCGAAGCCCCCTGGTGGATGCTGGCGGTGGGCAGCGCCTTCGCCATAATCGTGGTCAAGGAGCTCTTCGGCGGCATAGGCGACAACTTCATAAACCCCGCCCTGGCGGCGCGCGCCATGCTCCTGGCCTCCTGGCCTATGGTGATGACCCGCCACATAGACATCGACGGCGTGTCCAGCGCCACTCCCCTTGCCGAGGGCGCCCAGAGCCAGTTCAGCTACCTGGACCTGCTGATCGGCCGCATACCGGGCGTTATAGGCGAGACCTGCAAGCTGGCCATAATCGTGGGCCTGGTGTACCTGATCGTGAGCCGCACCGTCACCTGGCGCATCCCCGTGTTCACCATACTCTCCGCCTTCGTGATGGCGTGGATTGTGGGCCTCGATCCCATTTACCACGTGCTTAGCGGCGGCATCATCTTCGCCGCGGCGTTCATGGCCAACGACTACACCACCTCCCCCATGACCCGGGGCGCGCAGATGGTGTACGCTTCCGGCATAGGCATAATAACCATAATCATACGCAAATGGGGCGCGTACCCTGAAGGCGCCACCTACGCGGTGCTGTTTATGAACCTGCTTACGCCCCTGCTGGACAGGTATATCCCCCACAGGGTGTACGGCCACTCCAAGAGGGAGGCGAAGAACTGATGGGCAAGGACAACAAGCTTTCCAAGATCTTCCTAAACGGCATAATAACCGAGAACCCCACCTTCCGGCTGGTGCTGGGCACCTGCCCCACCATGGCGGTGACCACCAGCGCGCTCAACGGCCTGGGCATGGGCGCCGCGGCGACCTTCGTGCTGATAGGCTCCAACACGGTGATCTCCCTTTTGAGGAAGTTCATTCCCGACCGGGTCAGGATCCCCGCGTTCATAGTGGTCATCTGCACCTTCGTCACCATGATACAGCTGATAATGCAGGCGTACCTGCCTTCACTGTACGAAGCGCTGGGCATATTCATCCCCCTGATCGTGGTCAACTGCATAATCCTCGCCCGGGCGGAGGCCTTCGCCAGCAAAAACCCGGTGCTGGACAGCGCGGTGGACGGCCTGG
>JAGCIC010000064.1 GCA_017648805.1 Clostridia bacterium | reverse complement strand
CAGCGGGCCCAGCACGGGCGTAAAGCGGAAGCCCAGTCCGCTGGCCGCGGTCAGGCCGGCGTCGGAGAAGGTAAAGGTCATGTCCCTTTCCTTGTCGTCGAAGTTGAAGAAGCCCACGGCGTACTTGCCGCCGTCCAGGTGCCTGAACACCACCAGTTTCTTTTCGCGCTCGGGATCGTGCATAAAGTAGGGCTGGCGGCACTCGGGGTCCTGGTCGATGGCGATCAGGCCGCGGTTGGTGACCAGTTCGAGCATCTCCCTGTCGATGGTGCGTATGTCGCAGCCCAGCATCAGCGGCACGCCGCACATGCACCACAGGGCGAACTCGCTGCGGTAATCCGCCGCCGTGCAGCCCGCCGCGCCTACGTTGCCCTTGCCGTACATGCCCACGGTGAGCATGTCCATGTCGTTGAAGCACTGGGCGCCGTGGGCGTTGAGCCTGTTCATCTGGCTGATGGCGATCTTGCGGAAGGATTCCGGGGTATCGAAGATGTCGCCGGTAGAGCGGAACATATGCGCGCCGGTGGAGCGTATCCAGCTCCATACGTCGTCCACGCCCCAGTTGCAGGCGGAAAACAGGATGTCCCGGCCGCTGGCCCTGAGCGCCATGCCCATGCGGCGGTAGAGCAGCTCGCCCTTGAAGCCGCGGGGGCAAAAGCAGAAATCGTATTTCAGAAAGTCAACGCCCCACTCGGCGAAGGTCTTCGCGTCCAGATATTCATGGTCGAAGGAGGCGGGATAGTCCGCGCAGGTGCGCTGGCCGGCGCAGGAGTACATGCCGAATTTGAGCCCTTTGGAGTGCACGTAGTCCGCCAGGGCCTTCATGCCATGGGGAAACTTTTCGGGGTCTGGCACGATGCGCCCGGTGGCCCTGTCGCGGGTCTTCAGGCTCCAGCAGTCGTCGATGACCACATACTGATAGCCCGCGTCCTTCAGCCCCAGGTCAATGAACGCATCGGCGCTTTCGCGCACCAGCGCGTCCGAGATGTCGTTTCCAAAGGTATTCCAGGTGTTCCAGCCCATCGGGGGAGTGTTTACCAGCATGGCGATCATCCTTTCCGTTTTCTGTTTCGGGCGGTGAGAGAACCGCATGGGTATTATATGCCAAAAGGCCGGCTTTGGCAAGACGGGCGCAAAGGTTTGCGCGCATCGCGGACTGATCCGGAAGGCGGTTTTGCTCCCGCTCCGTGAGCGTGTTAAATAATCCGTAAATGCTTTACCGCGCCCTCTTTTTGTGTATAATAGGTATGTATGCAGGGAAGGGGACGAAGGTCTCATGCGCCTTGAAAGCGAACCGGGGAGAGTGAAAGCCCGGCAAAGGCAAAGAGGTCTTCCATCGCCCCGGAGCACCGGGAGGAAAGGCTTAAGCCCGTAATGCCCGGCGGGAGGCCCGTTACAGCCTTGAGAGAGGGCGCCAAAAGCGCCAATATGGGTGGTACCGCGAGCCGTCGTCCCATGTACGGGACAGCGGCTTTTTGATTACCCCAGACAGTATGGAGGCAGCAGCAATGTTCAAAAAAGTCGATCCCTCGTTTGACTTTCTCACCCGCGAAAAGGAAGTTCTCGACTTCTGGAAGAAGAACGAGATCTTCCAGAAATCCATAGACCGCCGTGCCGGCTCGGACGTGTTCACGTTCTACGACGGCCCGCCCACTGCCAACGGCAAGCCCCACATCGGCCACATCGAGACCCGCGTGTTCAAGGACCTGTTCCCCCGCTACCGCACCATGAAGGGCATGCAGGTGCTGCGCAAGGCCGGCTGGGACACCCACGGCCTGCCGGTGGAGCTGGAGGTCGAAAAGATTCTGGGCCTGGACGGCAAGGAGCAGATCGAGGCCTACGGCATGGAGCCCTTCATCAAAAAGTGCAAGGAATCTGTGTGGAAGTACAAGGGCGAGTGGGAGAAGATGAGCGAACGCGTCGGCTACTGGGCCGACATGGACGACCCCTACATCACCTATGACAACAACTATATCGAGAGCGTATGGTGGAGCCTCAAGCAGATCGCCGACAAGGGCCTTCTGTACAAGGGCCACAAGATCGTTCCCTACTGCCCCCGCTGCGGCACGGCCCTGTCCTCCCACGAGGTGAGCCAGGGCTACAAGACCGTAAAGGAGCGCAGCGCCTTCGTGCGCTTCAGGGTGAAGGGCGAAGAGAACACCTGGCTGTACGCCTGGACCACCACGCCCTGGACGCTGCCCAGCAACGTGGCCCTGTGCGTAAATCCGGACGACGAATACGCCCGCTTCGATTTTGAAGGCCGCACCGTGATCATGGCGAAGGCCCGCATCGAAAGCGTGCTGGGCGAAGGCGCCGAGGTCCAAAATATGACCCTGTGCACCGGCAGCGACCTGGTGGGCATGGAATACGAGCCGCTGTTCGATTTCCAGAAGGGCCTGGCGGAGAACGGCTGGCGCGTGGTGGCGGACCACTACGTCACCATGACGGACGGTACCGGCATCGTGCACATCGCCCC
The DNA here is from genome assembly GCA_017648805.1 of Clostridia bacterium. Next base: position 501 of record JAGCIC010000064.1, on the reverse strand, counting down.
CGCCTTCGGCGAGGACGACGCCCGCGTGGGCCGCGACTGGAAGCTGCCGTTTCTGCAGCTGGTGAACACCAAGGGCGAGCTCACGGCGGAAACGCCCTGGGCGGGCATGTTCGTAAAGAAGGCCGATCCCCTGGTGCTCAAGGACCTGGACGAGCGCGGACTGCTGGTAAAGGCAGAGCTGTTCGAGCACGACTATCCCTTCTGCTGGAGATGCGACACGCCCCTGATCTACTACGCCCGCAGCGGCTGGTTCATCCGCATGACCGAGGTGCGCGACCAGCTGCTCAGGAGCAACGAGCGCGTAAACTGGATGCCGGACAACATCAAGGACGGCCGCATGGGCAACTTCCTGGAGGGCGTGATCGACTGGGCGCTGTCCCGCGAGCGCTACTGGGGAACGCCCCTGCCCGTGTGGACCTGCCAGTGCGGACACATGCACGTGGTGGGCTCCATCGCGGAGCTGAAAAAAATGAGCCGCAACTGCCCCGAGGACATCGAGCT
>JAGCIC010000063.1 GCA_017648805.1 Clostridia bacterium | reverse complement strand
GTTCGGTGGCGAGCGCCTTGAGCTGACGGGATATACCCGCGATCTCTTCCTGGCGGGAACCGAACTTGCCTGTGCCGCTCATGAGCTGCAGGTAGTCTATCATGATCACGTCCAGCCCGTGCTCCATCTGCAGGCGGCGCGCTTTGGAACGCATCTGCGGCACTGTCATGCCAGCGGTGGCGTCTATGAAGATCGCCGCGCCGGCGATATTGGCCATGGCAGATGAAAGCTTGAACCATTCGTCGTCGTCGATGCGGCCCTTCCTGACGCGCTGCATGTCCACCTGAGCTTCCGTGCACAGCATGCGCAGCACGAGCTGTTCGGCAGGCATTTCAAGAGAGAATACGGCTGCCTTCTTTTTATCCCTTATGGCGGAATTCTCGATTATGTTCATGCCGAAGCTGGTCTTGCCCATAGATGGGCGGGCGGCGATGAGCACCAATTCTCCGGGATGGAAACCGGTGGTCATGTCGTCCAGCGCGCGGTATCCCGAAGGCACGCCCTCGATCCTGCCGTGATTGTTGACCAGTTTTTCAATGAATTCAAATGTCTTGACAAGTATGGGCTGGATGGGGGTGAGCTGCTCGCCGCCCTTGCGCATGGTGATGTCGTATATCAGCTTTTCGCTCTGCGCCAGTATGTCACTTGTCTCCATTTCGCCGGCGTAACAGCTTTTGGATATGCTCTGAGCTGCCGAAATAAGCTTTCTCAGGGTAGACTTTTCGTCCACGATCGCCATATACGCGCCCACGTTTGAAGCTGCGGGCACACCGCGGACCAGTTCCACCAGGTAAGCCGTGCCGCCTATAGCTTCAAGCCTTCCGCGCCTGTCCATTTCCTGAGACAGGGTGACGATATCCACGGGGCGGGACATGCCCGCAAGGTACATGATCGCACCAAAAAGCTCCCTTAAAGTCGGATCGAAAAAATCGTCCTCCTTAAGGGTCTCCTGCGCAAGCATCACCGCTTCGGGAGACTTGAGCAGCGCGCCTATAACGCTTTTTTCCGCATCAAGCTGATGGGGCAGCTCGTTAAATCCCTGTTCCATTATTTGCCGGATACCGTCGTGTGCACTATCATCCTGACGTTTATGCCGCTGTAAAGCTTGACGACCACGAAGCTCTGGCCCGCGCTTTTTATGGGCTCTTCCTGCTCGATCTTGCGCTTGTCGACCTCGATGCCGTGCTGTGCCTTGAGCGCTTCGGCGATCATGTCGTTGGTGACGGCGCCGTAGAGCTTGCCGTTTTCGCCGCCGCGGGCGGTGATCTGAATGACCTTGCCCTTGAGCTCGCGGCTTTTTATGTCCGCATCCTGGCGCTTAAGCTCTTCGCGGTGCGCTTCGGCAGCCTTGGCCCGGTTCACGGAATTGAGCGTTTCGGCGGTGGCTTCACGGGCGAGCTTGCGGGGGATAAGATAGTTCCTGCCGTAGCCTTCGCTGACTTCTACGATATCATCTTTTTTGCCCGTGCCGCGTACGTCCTGCAAAAGTAATACTTTCATTTCAGTCCCTCCGGATCATTCGTCCCTGGATTGCCCGCGTCTGGCTATGAAGCCTCTGATAATGCCGCGGGAACCTATAAGCATACTCAGCCAGCCGTATAAGGGTACCAGCTGGAAGAAAAACACGGTTTCCATAACAAACAATACTATGCGCATACCTCTGGGCATGCCCATGCGCTGCAGCCTGTCCCACCAGGATGCCACATACTGAATTATACCCATTATCACGGCTGCCGTCAAGGCAGTATACACTATGACCTGGCCGCGGGCGGGAGACAGGTACTGTATGATGAACGCCGTGACCAGTATGGCGATAAGTCCGCCGATAAACGAGGTGGGCAGACGCCACGAACCGATGGCGGGGGTTTCTTCGCTTTCTGCGCCTCTTTTGTTCCTGATCGCCGCGCTGATACCCGCACCGGGCAGCACGTTAAGAGATGCGAACACCAAAAGCATGGCGGGAAGAGTAAGCTTGATGAGCTCGCTCATCTGGCCAACCGCGTAATCGAACACTTCGGAGGCGGTCTTGTCCGCGAGGCGGGAATCGAACATGGAATAAATGGCACGATAATAGCCTGCGACGACTTCCCGGCTTTCCCCGGAGAGGGATTCAAGGCTGTTTTGCAAGGCGCCGGTAAACAGTTCCGCGGCGTTTTTCCCGGTGTATAGGGTTATCACGCCCAGCACGACCACAAGGCTTATGAGCTCCGCTGCCAGGCACAGGTACATGCGCCTGAAAAAACCGCCGGGATGCTTCGCACACATGTATTCATACAGCCATAAGGGAGGGAGTACCGCAAGCGCAAGCATCAGTGCGGGCAGCACGCCCCATGAAAAGCAGTCCGCTGCAAAATACGCGGCGGAAAAACCGGCAAGGCCCGCGGCGTCACCCACCCCAAAGGCGATAAAACCCGCCAGCAGAGGCAGGAATGTGAGCAGTATGCCGGGCAGGCGTATTACGGGTACGACCATGCAAAGCCCGGAAGCGCCGATGCCGAGCAGTGCGCCCCAAAGCGCCCTGAGCGCGGGCGAAGTGTTTTTCCCGGAGCTTATCCGGCTTTCGTATCTGTTGTCCTGAAATTCGTTTTCCAAAGCGGATCCTTTCCCGACGGACGGATATAAATATACGGCGAGGCGCAGGCCCCGCCGCTTAACGTATGGATTACTTGTCCAGCTTGATGATCAGCTCGCTGGTGCAGTGGGGGCAGCGGGTGGCTTCCTTATGGACTTCCTGGAAGCAGTAGGGGCACAGGCGCGGCGGCTCCTTGGGAGCTTCTTCCTTCTTTTTGAGGTTCGTGACCTTGTTGATCGCCTTGATAACGATAAACAGGCACAGCGCGGTGAAGAAGAACACGAAGATCGCCTGCAGGAACAGACCGTAGGGGATCTCGGTCACATGATCGACCACCTGCTCGGTGCCGTCCTCGAGATAAGTCACGGCAGAGCCGGTCTTGATGGTCCACTTCATGGCGTTGAAGTCCACCTTGCCGGTGATGAGGGAGAGCAGAGGCATGAACACGCTGTTGACCAGCGCATTGACTATCGCGGTGAACGCGGCGCCGATGATCATACCTACTGCCAGGTCAAGCACGTTGCCTTTGAACGCGAAGGCTTTAAACTCGTTCCACAGCTTTTTCATAGCAAGTAACACCTCCGAAAAAAACTGTTCATATTATATCACATAAAAAGTCACTGATAGCCATATTAACCTCTTTTTAACATGTTGTGTTTTTGGAAAAACTGTTAAGAAGGATATCATACGCTTGAATTTGGAACTGCCCTTTGATATAATACAAAGGCGTGGAAACACCACAAATAAGCATGGGAGGAAACTATTTCATGAAGAAACTGCTCTGTGTCGTTCTGGCGCTGGTGCTGTGCCTGGGCATGGTATCTTTCGCCGAGGGCATCCGCGTCGCGATGATCACCGACTACGGCGACATTACCGACCAGTCCTTCAACCAGACCACCTATGAAGCTGCCAAAGCCTTCTGCGAAGCGAACAATGTAGCTTTCCAGTACTATAAGCCCGCTTCCGACTCCGATGAGGACCGTATCACCTCCATCGAGAAGGCCATTGACGAAGAGTTCAACGTGATCATCATGCCCGGCTACGCCTTCGGCCCCGCCATCCAGAGCGTGGTTCCCGAGTATGACGACATCACCTTCATCGCTCTTGACGTGAGCGAAGGCGACATCGGCGACCTGGCTGCCGCCGTGCCCGCCAACCTCTACTGCGCTGTGTATCAGGAAGAACTGT
>JAGCIC010000062.1 GCA_017648805.1 Clostridia bacterium | reverse complement strand
TTCAATTCGGGTGGTATCGCGTATTGATCGCCCCGGAGTTTTCCGGGGCATTTTGTTTAGCAGGAGTGCAGTATGAGAAAGATCTATCTGGCTGAATCGACTTTGTCCGCAAGCGCCGGGATGAGCTTTGGGCGCCGGCTGGAGTGCGCGAGGCTTTTGGACGACGTCAACATAGACGTGATTTGTGTCTGTCCGATGGGCGAGGAGAAGAGCGATGAGATACTGATCAAGACCATCGCCAGGCAGACCAAGAACGCGGTAGTCTCCGTGCCCGTGACGGGCGGGGAGTGCGAAAAGGCGTTCTCGGCGGTGAAGGACGCGTTAAGGCCGCGCCTGAACGTCAAGTTTCCCGTATCGGTGGTGGGCATGGAGTATTCCATGCACTTAAAGCCGGAAAAAATGCTGGAAAAGATCAGCGCGACGGTCAGGAGCGCCAGGGCGCTGTGCCAGGACGTGGAGTTTACCGCCCTGGACGCTACGCGTTCCGAAAAGAGCTTTCTTGAAAAAGCGCTTTCTGCCGCAAAGGAAGCGGGAGCCGCCACACTTACCGTGTCGGACGAAGCGGGCGAGATGCTGCCGGACGAGTTCGGCAAATTCGTCGCCGGCATACGTGAATATGCGGGCGAAGCGTGCCTGGGCGTAATAGTTTCGGACAGGCTGTCCATGGCGGAAGCCTGCGCCTTCGAGGCGGTACGCGTGGGCGCTGACCTGATATATACCCGCTGCGCCTCCGGCGTGCAGCCACGGCTGGACATAATGGTCGACCTTATCTCTGCCCGCGGCGAGAGCTTCGGCGTAAAGGCGGACGCGGACGTGACCGCGCTTAAGCGGGCGGCGCAGATAATCGCCTCCAACGAAAAGGCCAACGACCCGGAAGCCGCCGTGCGGCCCGCACCCAGGGCTGAGGAGCCCAAGACGCTGCTGACCGCCCAGAGCGACATCCAGGCGGTGGCCCGCGCGTCGACCCTGCTGGGCTATGAGCTCAGCAAGGCTGACATAGCCAAGGTGTACGAAAGGTTCATGGGCATCGCCGTGAAAAAGCCGGTGGAGCTCAAAGAGCTGGATGCCATAATCGCCGCGGTGGCGCTGCAGGTGCCGCCAACTTATACCCTGGCGAGTTACGTGGTGAATTCGGGCAATATAATCACTGCCACAGCCCATGTGGTGCTGGACAGGCAGGGCGCGCGGGTGGAAGGCATTTCTACCGGCGACGGCCCTATAGACGCGGCGTTCTTGGCCATTGAAAAGCTGATCGGCCACCATTACGAGCTTGACGACTTCAGCATCCGCGCGGTGACGGGCGGCCAGGAAGCGGCGGGCGAAGCGCTGGTGCGGCTGCGCGACGAAGGCAGGCTGTTTTCCGGCAGGGGAATATCCACCGACATAGTCGGCGCCGCGATCCGGGCGTACATTAACGCTCTCAACAAAATCGTTTACAGGGAGAATTAAGTGATGAAGCTGTCCGTCTCTACCTCCGGCTGGAGGGAAATGGGCTGGCCGGAATATGAAAACCTGGCTCGGGAGCTTAAATACAGCGGCATAGAACTGCACGACGCTCTGAATCCGGAGTTCGCGGACATGGTGCGTATGTGCGAGGATGCCAGCAGGCTGGAGCTTCAGGGCATCGGCATAAGCTGTGTGGACGCGCTGTGCAATCCTGCGGACGCCGATGCTTATGATGTCTGCGTTCGGGAGCTTAAGCAGCTGTGCGAACTGGCTAAGAAGCTCAAGTGCCCCTTTGTGAGGCTCAGGGCGCGCGACACGCTTGAGGACACGCAGGATCAGGCGGACAATATCAAAAAGGTCATAGACGCGCTGATCCCTGAGTTTTCCGCCTCAGGCATCACGCTGCTTGTGGAGACAGCCGGCATATTCTCGGATACCGAGCGGCTCAAAAATCTGCTGGACGGATATGCGCTGGACTGCCTGCAGGCGCTGTGGGACGCCCACAACACCTTCCGCTTTTCGGGGGAGACTCCCGAAAAGTCCATCACGAACCTGGGCGCTTACGTAAAGCATGTCCACATCAAAGACAGCAGGCTGAGTGGTAGTCTGGTGGAATATGTGCTGCCAGGAGAGGGCGATTTACCCGCAAAAGAGATATTCGAAGCTCTGAGGAGCATATCTTATGCCGGATATATTACCCTTGAGTGGGACAAGGCGTGGATGGACGGGCTGGACGACCCCTATGTGGTATACACCCAGTTCAGGGAATTCGCGTCCATGTACCGACCCCGGTCATACACGGACGGTGCGCTGTACACGTCGGTGGACGGCAAGGGCAGATACGTGTGGAAGCACGATGAGCTGATAGACGAAAACTTCCCGCAGGTGCTGGACAGGATGGCCGAGACTTTTCCGGATCAGCTGTGCTTCAAGTACACCACGCTGGATTACACACGCACTTATTCCCAGTTCAGAGACGATGTGGACAGGTGCGCCCGCGCGTTCATAGCGGTGGGTGTGCGGCCCGGCAGCAAGGTGGCTGTCTGGGCTACCAACCTGCCCGCATGGTATATCAGTTTCTGGGCCGCTACAAAAATAAATGCCACCCTGGTGACCATGAATACCGCCTACAAGATCGCAGAGGCGGAGTATCTGCTCAGGCAGAGCGACACTCATACCCTTATAATGATAAACGGGTACAGGGACTCCGACTATGTGGATACCATAACCCGCCTGTGCCCCGAACTGGAGACAAGCGACCCCGGTAAAGGTCTGCACTGCAAGCGACTGCCGTTTTTAAGAAACATCATCACCGTAGGCTTCAGGCTCAAGGGCTGCCGCGAGTGGGAAGAATTCCTGCAGGAAAGCGAAAAGGTTCCCATAGAAGAGGTGAGCCGCCTGTCCTCCCTGATCAAGGGCGACGACGTGTGCAACATGCAGTATACTTCCGGCACCACGGGCTTTCCCAAGGGCGTAATGCTCACTCACAGGGGCGTGGTGAACAACGGCAAGTGCATAGGCGACCGCATGGATCTGTCCACCGCGGACCGCATGATGATACAGGTGCCCATGTTCCACTGCTTCGGCATGGTTCTGGCGATGACTGCGTCCATGACTCACGGCACTACCATGTGTCCGCTGCCGTATTTCTCCCCTAAGCACGCGCTGGACTGCATAACCAGGGAAAAGATCACCTGCTTCCACGGCGTGCCCACCATGTTCATCGCCATGCTGAACCATCCGGACTTTGCCAAGACTGACTTTTCCCATATGCGCACGGGTATTATGGCAGGAAGCAACTGCCCCGAAAGCGTGATGCGCGAAGCGGCGGACAAGATGCGAATGACTGGCATAGTGTCGGTGTACGGTCAGACCGAGTCTTCCCCCGGCTGCACCATGAGCCGCTGCTACGACGACAGCCTGGACGTGAGGACAACCACCGTGGGCTGCAACCTGCCCCAGGTGGAGTGCAGGATCGTCGATCCGGTTACGGGAGAGGAGCTTCCCTGCGGACAGCAGGGCGAGTTCGTGGCCCGCGGCTACAACGTTATGAAAGGCTACTACAAAATGCCATCCGCCACCGCCCAGGCGATAGACAAGGACGGCTGGCTGCACACGGGGGATCTTTGCATAAAGGATGAGAACGGAAATTACCGGGTCACCGGGCGCCTTAAGGACATGATCATTCGCGGCGGCGAGAACATATATCCCCGCGAGATAGAGGAATTCCTTATAACTCATCCGGCGATCAGCGACGTGCAGGTCATAGGCGTGCCGGACAAGCAGTACGGCGAAGAGATAATGGCATGCGTGATACTCAACGAAGGAGCGAGCCTGAGCGAAAAGGAGGTCAAGGACTACGTGCTGTCCTCCATGGCGCGGCATAAGGTACCCAGGTACGTGTGGTTCATGGACAAATTCATCATGAACGACGCGGGCAAGATACAGAAATTCAAAATGGTAGAAAAGGCCTGCGAAGTATTCAATCTGAGCAGGGAGTAGGGAGGAGAAAAATGGAAATCAGCGTAACGTTGAACACAAACCCCAAAGCCAAACCCCAGGACGAGACCGCACTGGGCTTCGGCAAGATTTTCACCGACCATATGTTCCTTATGAACTATAACCCGCAGCAGGGCTGGCATGACGCCAGGATCGTGCCCTTCGGCGACATCAGCCTGTCTCCCGCGTCCACGGTGCTGCATTACGGCGCCGAGATCTTCGAAGGCATGAAGGCGTACAGGCGCGCGGACGGCGAGATACAGTTCTTCCGTCCCCAGGAAAACTTCAAGCGCATGAACAACTCCGCCGACAGGATGTGCCTGCCCAAGCTGGACGAGGAATTCTGCCTGAAAGCCCTGAAGAAGCTGGTCAGTATCGACAAGGACTGGGTGCCCCACACCAAGGGCGCGAGCCTGTATATCCGCCCCTTCCTGTTCGGCAACGATCCGTTCCTGGGCGTGCATACCGTGAGCAATTGCATATTCTGCATCATCCTGTCTCCCTCCGGTGCTTATTATAAAGAAGGCATCAATCCCGTCAGGATCATGATCGAGACCCAGGATGTCAGAGCGGTCCGCGGCGGAACGGGTTACGCCAAGTGCGGCGGCAACTACGCCGCGTCGATGCGCGCCGGGGAGAAGGCGGAACAGCAGGGCTACGCGCAGGTGCTGTGGCTGGACGGCGTGGAGCGCAAATATGTCGAGGAAGTCGGATCCATGAACGTCATGTTCAAGATCAGCGGCACCGTGGTGACCCCGAAGCTCACCGGTTCCGTGCTGCCCGGCGTGACCCGCAAGAGCTGCATCGCGCTGCTCAAGGACTGGGGCGTGCCGGTGGAGGAAAGACTGATAAGCGTGGAGGAACTGGCCAAGGCGGTCAAGGAAGGCACGCTGGAAGAAGCCTGGGGCACGGGCACTGCGGCAGTGGTGTCGCCCATGGGCGAACTCAACGTTGATGGCGTGAGCTATGTGGTTAACGGCGGCAAGATCGGCGCGCTGACCCAGAAACTGTACGACGAACTGACCGGAATACAGTGGGGCCTGAAGCCCGACAAATTCGGCTGGATCGAGCCCCTCAATTAAGCCGGTCTGATGAAACGGGTAACTCTGTTTGCCGGGCATTACGGCAGCGGAAAGTCCTCCCTGGCGGTGGAATACGCAATCCGGCTTGCTTTGGAAGGACATAAGACCCTGATCGCCGACCTTGACATAGTTAATCCGTATTTCCGCAGCATGGACAGCCGTAAAGAGCTGGAAAGCGTGGGCGCGGAAGTCATAGTGTCGCCATATGCGGGCAGTAACGTGGACGTGCCTGCCTTGCCGGGAGAGATGTACAGGATCGTTGACGACAGGGATTATAATGCTGTAGTTGATGTTGGCGGTGACGACCGGGGCGCGCTGGCGCTGGGAAGGCTTTCGGGAGCGTTAAAACAGGAAAACGACTATGAAATGCTGCTTGTGGTCAATTTCCTACGACCCCTGACACAGACCCCGGAGGAAGCGCTCCAGGTGATCGGTGAGATTGAGACGGCGGGGCATCTGCCTTTTACCGGCATCATAAATAACACGAATCTGGGCGAACTGACCACACGCGAGCACGTGCTTCAAGGGCTTGAGAAAGCAGAAAAGCTTTCCGAACTGTGCGGACTTACGCTGCTGGGCAGCACGGTAAAACAGGAACTGCTGCCGGAAATCAAAACCGAAGGCGCGTTTATACCGATAAAGATCCGCCACCGGGCGGACTGGGCGATTTTTTAGAAAGAGGTGTTTATCTTGGCTAAGGTTACATTCAGGACCGAACGCTGCAAGGGCTGCGGACTGTGCGTGAACGCGTGCCCCAAAAAGATAGTGGAGCTTGACAAGACCAAGCTCAATTCCCAGGGGCATCATCCCGCCTATTGCGCGGACGAAACCAAATGCATAGGCTGCGCGTTCTGCGCGACCATGTGCCCCGACTGCGTGATCACGGTGGAAAGGTAGGCATAAAAATGGCAGATAAAGTGCTGATGAAGGGCAACGAAGCCCTGGCGGAAGCGGCCATAATGGCGGGCTGCCGGCATTACTTTGGCTATCCAATCACTCCCCAGACGGAAGTGGCTGCCTACCTCGCCAAGCGTATGCCCAAAGTGGGCGGAACGTTTTTGCAGGCGGAGAGCGAGATCGCAGCCATAAACATGGTGATCGGCGTCGCCAGCGCGGGCAAACGCGTGATGACCAGTTCTTCATCTCCGGGAATCTCCCTTAAGAGCGAAGGTCTGAGCTATCTGGCGGGCTGCGACCTGCCTGCGCTGGTAGTGAACGTGCAGAGGGGCGGCCCCGGTCTGGGCGGCATACAGCCCAGCCAGTCGGACTATTTCCACGCCACCCGCGGCGCGGGCCACGGCGACTTCCACATGCTGGTATTGGCTCCCGCTTCCGTGCAGGAAATGGCGAGCCTGGTGTTCAAGGGCTTTGACCTGGCTGACAAGTACCGCATGACCACCATGATACTGGCGGACGGCACCATCGGCCAGATGATGGAACCCGTGTCCCTGGACATGGGCGAAGTGAAAGCTTACGACAAGCCCTGGGCGGTCACGGGCACTGGCGGGATCAGGAAGCACAACATAGTGAACTCCCTGTCCCTGCTGCCGGAAGAGCTGGAGCAGTGGAACATTGCCAGATATGAGCGCTACGCTCAGATAGAGAAAGACGAAGTCCAGTACGAAAGCTTCCTGACCGAGGATGCCGACATCGTGTGCGTGGCTTTCGGCGTGGCGGCGCGCGTGGCGAAAAACGCCATCGTTGCGGCCCGCGCCAATGGCATCAAGGCGGGTCTGATCCGTCCCATAACTCTGTGGCCCTTCCCCAAGGAAGCGCTCAAAAAGGCTGCGGAAACGGCTAAGGCGTTCGTGTCCGTGGAACTCTCCATGGGCCAGATGATAGAGGACGTGGAGCTGGCGATCCGCTGCAAGCGCCCCGTGCTGCTGTGTTCCCGGGTGGGCGGCATGATTCCCACGCCCGAAGAAGTGCTCAGCAAGATCGAGGAAGCTCAGAACGCCGGGAGGTGCGAATAATGATTGTGTTTGAAAAACCCCATGCGCTGGCAGATGTCAAGCTGCATTACTGCCCCGGCTGCACCCACGGCATCATCCACCGCCTGGTGGCGGAAGCCATAGACGAACTGGGCATCGAGGGCAAGACCATAGGCATCGCGCCTGTCGGATGCTCCGTGTTCGCTTCTAATTACTTCAACTGCGACATGGTGGAGGCCGCTCACGGCCGCGCCCCGGCAGTCGCTACGGGCGTTAAGCGGGCGAACCCCGAGAACATTGTGTTCACCTATCAGGGCGACGGCGACCTGGCCGCCATCGGAACTGCCGAGACGGTGCATTCCGCCGCCAGAGGCGAAAACATCACTGTCATCTTCGTGAACAACGCGATCTACGGTATGACGGGCGGCCAGATGGCGCCCACCACTCTGCCCGGGCAGGTCACCCAGACCTCGCCTTACGGGCGCCAGGTGGAGACGGTGGGTTACCCGGTAAGGGTGTGCGAGCTG
>JAGCIC010000061.1 GCA_017648805.1 Clostridia bacterium | reverse complement strand
CTTTTACGCTCACCACGCCCATCACGCCGTCGACATAGGGGGACTGAATGCCTATCCTCCAGGCGGAACCGTCCGCCTTCGCGCCCAGCGCCTGCACGTTGCCGCCCAGGTTGACAAGCGCGCTCGTAACGCCCCGTTCCCTGAAGCCCCGTATGAGCATGTCCCCGGTCATGCCCTTGGCGATGCCGCCCAGGTCTATCATGCCTCCCGAAAGGAACGTTTCCCCGTTTTCGGTGTGTACGCTGTACGGGATGACCTGCTTCAGCAGTTCCCCGATCTCGGCATCGGATGGGACTCTATGCTCGCCCGTAGTGAACCCCCACGCCCTGACCAGCGGATACACGTTAGGCTCGAACGCCCCTTCCGTATAGGCGCGCATCTCTTCGGCACGGTTCAGTATGGCGGCGGTGTCGGCGTCGGGCGTTATCCTCTCCCCGCGTTCAGGCGGCTGACAAGGCTGTCCGGAAGGGTGGCGGACCACTTCTTTTCGTTGGTCTCCACCAGGCTTTTCGCCCAGTCGAGGGCCTCCTGCGCGTCGTCGCATGTGACGCTGACAGTGATATACGTGTCCATGGCAAAAAAGGAGACGCTTTTGGTCTCCTTCTTCGCGCAGCCCGTAAGGCTCACGCACAGCATCAGCGCCGCAAGAAAGGCGATGACACGCTTTGTCACTTTATTTCTCCACCGATCTGGTCAGTATCTTGGCGGAGCGCTTCAAAAACGCCACCATGCGGTCCGCCGTGAGGGGCTGGCGCGCCATCTCGCACAGGTCGTAGATCTGGCGGCACACCTCGTTTTTGTCGTCTTCCGGGGCTTCGCCCTGCAGGAACCTCACCAGCGGATGGCCCGCGTTCAGGGTCAGGCTGCGCTTTTCGGGTATGCCCATATCCCTGCCCCACTGGCGGGACATGTCGGACAAGCGGCGGGACTGCTCTTCCACGCTGATCACGCCGGGCAGCTCCTCGCTCTTAAGCTGCTTGAGCTTCACGTCCAGATCCTTGTCGTCCAGGGCAGCACGGAACAGCTCCTGCAGCTTGATTTCGGCGTCCTGATCGCTGTCGCCCTGTTCGGTCAGCGCGTCCGTGCCCGCGTCAACGCGCATGAAGCGCAGCTTTTCGTCCCGGGCGGCGTATTCCATAAAGGACATAAAGTTGTTGTCTATCAGGGTGTCCATCACCACCACGTCCATGTCCTGGGCGGTGAGCAGTTCTATCATCTGGGCCTGACGCTTTTCATCGGAGGTGTAGTAGACGGTGGTCTCCTCGCCCTCCTTGCCGTGCTTGTCCTTATACTCCTTTATAGTAAGGAACTCGCCCGAAGTGGTGCGGAAGATCAGCGCATCATTGACCCTTTCGTAGAACTTCTCGTCCTTTATGCAGCCGTACTTCACGAAGGGATGGATGTCCTTCCAGTAGCCCTCGTAGTCCTTGCGGCGGGTGTTGAACTCGCTGATAAGCCGGTCAGCCACCTTGCGGGTGATGTAGTCGGACATCTTTTTGACGTAGCCGTCGTTCTGCAAAAAGCTGCGGCTCACGTTTAAGGGCAGGTCGGGGCAGTCTATGGCGCCCTTAAGCAGCATCAGGAACTCGGGTATGACTTCCTTTATGTTGTCCGCCACGAACACCTGGTTGTTGTACAGCTTTATCACGCCCTCGCTGGCGGAAAACTCGTTTTTGAGCTTGGGGAAGTACAGTATGCCCTTGAGGTTGAAGGGATACTCGGCGTTTAAGTGGATCCAGAACAGGGGCTCATCGTAGTCGTTGAACACCTTGTGGTAAAACTCTTTGTACTCCTCGTCGGTGCAGTCGCTGGGTTTTTTCGTCCACAGGGGCGTCTCGTCGTTGATCTTTTCCGGCTCCCGTGGCTTGTCCTCCTCGCCTTCTTTGGGCTGCGTGACTTCGTTTAACCAGATCGGCACGGGCATGAACGCGCAGTACTTTTCCAGCACTCCCCTGGCTGTCCACTTGTCCAGCAGGCCCGTGTCCTCGTCGTTAAGGTACAGGGTGACGGTGGTGCCGTTTTCTGTCCTTTCGCCTTCGGACAGCTCATATTCCATGCCGTCCTCACTGCTCCAGTGGGCGGCTTTCTCGCCTTCCCGGCAGGACAGGCTGTCTATCTCCACCTTTTTGCTCACCATGAAAGCGGAGTAGAAGCCCAGGCCGAAGTGACCGATTATGCCCCCGTTTTCGCCGTTTTCGGGCTTATACTGCTTCAGAAACTCCTCCGCGCCGGAGAACGCCACCTGGCAGATGTACTTTTTGATCTCTTCTGCCGTCATGCCCACGCCGTTGTCGCTTACGGACAGGGTGCCCTTTTCCTTGTCGACGGTCACGTCAACCCGGTAAGCGTCCTTCGCGGGCACTTCGCCCTTGAGCGCCAGGAGCTTATACTTGCTTATGGCGTCGCAGGCGTTGGACACCAGTTCCCTAAGAAAAATATCCTTGTCACTGTACAGCCACTTTTTGATCACAGGCATTATATTTTGCGCATGTATAGAAATGTTTCCTTTTTCGGACATATTCTCGCCTCCATTTTTATGTACCCGTATTATACACCCGCCCGGGCCCCGCGTCAACCGTTTTTAGCACTCATGACATTAGAGTGCTAACATTTAACGTAAAATCTCAGTTAATTCTACTATTGGTTGCTTGCAACCGTTGGTTGATTTGAGTATAATCCAAACTGACGAAGGTCAAAGGAGGTAAATGCTATGTCAATTAACAATAAAACCATCGGCGAGACCATCTCTCGCCTGCGTCTTGAAAGGGGCATGACTCAGCAGCAGCTGTCCAGCGTGATCGGCGTGAGCCATCAGGCGGTCTCCAAGTGGGAAAACGGCGCCGCACTGCCGGACCTGGAGGCGCTGCTCAAGCTCTCCCGCCTGTTCGGCGTGAGCGTCGAGGAGATAACCGCCGGCGCCGAGATTGACAAGCAGACCGATGCTTTCCCCTCTTTCATCGATCAGAATGTGGTCGAAGGTCTTAAGGAGGCCGCCCAGACCGCGGCCCAGACCGCAAAAGACATCGGCACCAGCATCTACGAAAAGCTTTCCTCTTTCGTAAACAGCGCCGCCGACGCCATCAAAGCCCAGACCGCTCAGGAAGGCTCCGATACAGAGGACGAGGAGTACGAAGAAGAGGCGGACGTCTCCCCCGCCCGGGAGAACATCGCCATCGAGCACCTTATCGAGCTGGCGCCTTTCATGAGCCGTGAAAAGCTGAGCCAGATGGTCACCGAGCGCAAAGAGCCCCTGAGCCTTGCCCAGATAAAGGCGCTGGCTCCGTTCCTTACCCAGGACGCGCTGGCGCAGCTGCTCACCGACGGCTGCGAGGAAGCGGTGGGCATCGACGAACTGGTATCATTCGCGCCCTTCCTCAAAAAGGAGCCCCTGTTCAGGCTGGTAATGGCCCGCAGCGAGCAGATGGACCTGGACAAGCTGAAGGCGCTGGCCCCCTTCCTTAAAAAGGGAATGGTGGACATACTGGTGGACGGCTTAAACGGCATCAGGCGCCCCACATCCGACGAGATGTTCCGCCAGTTTGCCGACGGAGTGCAGAAGGGCGCCCAGAGCGTGTACGAGAAAGTCAAGTCCGCCGTGAAGCAGGCGCAGCAGGCAGCAAAAGACGCGTGCGCCGACACCGACGCCGCGGCCGAGAGCGCGCTGAACGCCCGCAACTGGACCTGGCTCTCCCTGAACGCGGACAGCGTCAAAAACAGCGAACTTCAGCTGAAGATCTGCCTGACCGCCGCCCGGGAGCTTAACGACAGGGAAGAGGTCAGCGGGCTGCTGCTCAAGACCGTGCCCTCCATGGACGAAGTGAGCACCGCCGCCCTCATAAACGAACTGGCTCAGGCGGGCAAGTGGGAGCTGTGCGAAGACCTGTTCGGCTTTGCCGACACCTCCGCCGCGGACAGCCTGCTGCGCCTTGCGGCAGGAAAGCCCGAAGCCAGGAACGCGGCGCTGATCTACTCCGCCAAAGCCAGCAGGGAAGCGATCGCCGCCTTCATGCAGGGCGAACTGGACAGGGATGCCTGAACCGAAAAAACATGACAGCAGGGGCTGCCGCGGAACAAAGCGCCGCGGCAGTCCCGTTTTTTTGCCGAAAGTCGACAAATCGCGCCGTATGTGTTACAATATTGACAGTATGAGACGGGGAGGTCACCGGTATGATAAAAAGACTTTGGTCTGTTTTGATAGCCCTCGCGCTGATTCTGAGCATCCCGGCGCTGGGCGAAGGCGCCGCGCCCAAAGAAGGCCGCTGGTACGAGATATTCGTGTACTCCTTCTCCGACAGCGACGGGGACGGCATCGGCGATTTGAACGGCTTGAGGAACAAGCTGGACTACCTGGAGTATCTGGGCGTGGACGGCATCTGGCTCATGCCCATAAACCCCTCCCCCAGCTACCATAAGTACGACGTGATGGATTACAAGGATATAGACCCCAAATACGGCACCCTTGACGACATGCGCGCGCTGGTCAGTGAGTGCCACGAAAAGGGCATCCGCGTGATCACAGACCTGGTGCTCAACCACACCTCCACCAAGCACCGCTGGTTCACCATGGCCTGCGGGGCGCTCAAAATGTCCAATCCCGCCAATAAATACGTAAGCTACTATAATTTCTACGAGTCCGCCGGCCCCAACCGGGTGAACCTGTTCGGCACCGGGTGGTACTATGAGGAGCAGTTCGCCGGCGGCAGCATGCCGGACCTGAACCTTATGAATCCCCAGGTGCGCCAGGAGATACGTTCCATAATGGAGTTCTGGCTGGACGACATGGGCATCGACGGCTTCCGCCTGGACGCGGTGACCAGCTACGGAAAGGACCTGACCGAGAACGTCGAGATACTCAGATGGGTGAACGACACCGCCAAGCAGATAAAACCCTCCTGCTACATTGTGGGCGAAGCCTGGACCAGCCTGGACCAGATCGCCAAGTACTATGAAAGCGGGATAGACTCCTTCTTCCTCTTCCCCGCGTCCCAGGCAGAGGGCTACATCGCTTCCGCTCTGAACGCCATGAAGCCCGCCCGCACCTACATGAAAAACCTGCTTCTGACCGAGAGCAAAATAGACGGCATCATCGCGCCATTCCTGGGCAACCACGACACCGCGCGCATCCTGGGCATACTTAACGCCTCCTCAAATCCCGCGCTGCTCAAGTTTGCCCACGGCATCATAAACATGTATCCCGGCAGCGTGTTCACATATTATGGGGACGAGATCGGGATGTCCGGCAGCGGCAACGATCCCAACAAGCGCATCGCAATGAACTGGAGCGAGGAAGAGCGCACTTCCGACCCGCCCGGAGTAACCCGCGCCAGGTATTCCTATCCCGGAGTGTACGCCCAGATGGAAGACGAAGCCAGCCCGCTGAATTACTGCAAACAGATAAACGCGCTCAAAGCCGAGTATCCCGTGATAATGACCGGGCGCAGCAGCGAAGTGTACCTCGCGGACAAGTGCTGCGTGATAGAGCGCGCGGACGGCGCGGAAAAAGTGTACATCGCCATCAATTTCGACTCCGCGAAGCCCGCAAAGATCGCCGCGGACGGCGCCTGGACGCTGGGCGGAGCGCTTCTGGCGGACGGCGGCGAAGTGACGCTGGAAAACGGCGAAATCACGCTGCCTCCCTACGGCATCGCGCTTCTGACCGAAAAATAGACTCTCTGTTCGGAGAAAACCATGAAATATGACTATATAATCGTCGGCGCGGGGCTGTTCGGAGCGGTGTGCGCCCGCGAACTCACCGACGCGGGCAAAAAAGTGCTGGTGCTGGACAGGCGGCACCACATCGCAGGCAACGTATATACCGAAAAAATCTCCGGCATAAACGTACACAGATACGGCGCCCACATTTTCCACACCAACAGCGCCGAGGCCTGGGCTTATGTGAACCGCTTCGCCTCCTTCAACCGCTACACCAACGCCCCCGTTGCGAATTACAAAGGCGAGATCTATTCCCTGCCCTTCAACATGTACACGTTCAACCGCCTGTGGGGAGCGGTCACGCCCGAAGAGGCAAAGCGGATCATAGACGCGCAGCGCTCGGAGGTCGCAGGCGAACCCAAAAACCTGGAAGAGCAGGCGATCAGCCTGGTAGGCCGGGACATATACGAAAAGCTGATCCGGGATTACACCTTCAAGCAGTGGGGACGCCCCTGCGACCGGCTGCCCGCCTTCATAATCAGGCGGCTACCCGTGCGTTTCACTTACGACACCAACTACTTCGACGCCCTGTACCAAGGGATCCCCGTCGGCGGCTACACCCGCATGGTCGAAAACATGCTGAGAGGCATCGAAGTACTGACGGACACGGATTATCTTAAAGACAGGCATCGCTTCCGGGGCATGGCGGACAGGGTCATATTCACGGGAGCGATAGACGAATATTTCGGCTATGAACTGGGCGAAATGGAATACCGCAGGGTGGAGTTTGAGACCGAGGTCCTGGATACTGACAACTACCAGGGTAATGCCGTGGTAAATTACACGGACGCCGCCACCCCGTTCACCCGCATAATCGAGCACAAGTGGTTCGAATTCGGAAAGGACGAAAACGGGCAGCCCATACCCCGCACCGTGATCTCCCGCGAGTACTCCCGCACATGGAAGCGGGGCGAGGAACCCTATTACCCGGTCAACGACGAAAAGAACGCGCAGCTGTACGCCCGCTATAAAGCGCTGGCGGAGAGCGAAAAGGGCGTATATTTCGGCGGGCGTCTGGGACAGTACCGTTACTTCGACATGGACGCTACCGTGCTCAGCGCCCTGGCGCTCGTAAAGAGCCTGTAACTTACTCAAAAGGGAGCGCCGTCCGATTCTTTGGACGGCGCTTTTCATACAAAAACAGCAGCGGAGATCCGCTGCTGTCTGTTGAGCACACTATTAGTCGCCCAGGATCTTGGTAACAACGCCGGAGCCGACGGTCCTGCCGCCTTCGCGGATAGCGAAACGCAGGCCTTCTTCGCAGGCGATGGGGGT
>JAGCIC010000060.1 GCA_017648805.1 Clostridia bacterium | reverse complement strand
GAAAGCGAACAGGCCGTCCGCATCTTCGTGCAGGATGATGGTGCACAGTTCGTCCGAGGACCAGCCGATATGCTTGTTGTAGCCCGCTTCGGTGTTAGGCTCGTTGGACCACTCAAATCCGTAATTCATCTGGGAAGCCAGAGTGTTGAACTGCTGGATGAAGGTAGCGACATCGGTCTTAAAAACCGTGTTTCCGTTCAGGACCACTTCGTCAGCTACGGCGAAGGCGGACACCAGCAGCATCACGGCTATGATCAGCGCTGTAAACTTCTTCATGGCAAAAATCTCCTTATACAATGATGGTTTATTATAACATCCGGCCGCCGCTCCCGTCAAGCGCGTTTGTTACGTTTTCAGGCATTTCCGCTTTATTGTTGCCTAAAACCGGGTCAAGTGGTATAATCCTGTTCAGATAATATAATTGGAGACTTTATGTACTACGCGATAGTTGACCTGGAATGGAACCAGTACCATAACCCCATGTGGACGCCCTCGAGCCGCCAGGGCGTGATAATGCACGAGGAGATCATACAGATCGGCGCGGTCAAGACCGACAAGGACATGACCCCCGTGGACAGTTTTAACCTTTACGTGCGCCTGGGCGGACGCAGGCGGCTGGACAGATACGTAAAAAAACTGACCGGCATAAACGAAAGCGATATCGCCTCCGGCGAGGATTTCCCCGTCGCGGCGCAGGAATTCGCCGCCTGGCTCAAGGACGTGGACGCGATATTCTCCTGGGGGCCGGACGACAGACGTGTGTTCCTTAACAACCTGGCGTTCCACGGACTCAATCCCCCCGCCTGCGCCTGGTACGACGCCCAGAAGATCTACGCCGCCCAGCATCCCGATCACGGTCCCCTGGCGCTCAAGCACACGGCGGAAGAGGCCTGCGTGCGGGTGAACCTGTCCCTGCACGACGCCATGAACGACGCCGCCGTTACCGCCATGTGCCTAAAGACCGTGGACATGGAAAAGGGCATCTCCCAACTGGAAGCGCCCTCCTTCTCCCCCACCAGCGGCATGCCCAAGCCCCTGTCCACCGCCCGCACCCACAGGCATCCCTCCCAGAGGGAAGCCTGGGAAGAAGCCTGCGCCTCCCTTATGAACTGCCCGAAGTGTATGAGCCCGCTGATGTGGGAAGAGGGCGAGAAGGGCAGCATAGACCGCTGGTACAAACTGGCAGGCTGCGTGTCCCACGGCCGTTTCCTGGTGCGAGGGGAATTCATGGGCATCAAGTTCAAGGTGCTCAAACTCTCGTTTTTCGAGGCTACGCCCGAAGCCATCGCCATGGCGGACAAGGAGCTGGCGCCCGCCACTCCCCGCAAACGCAGCCGCAGGCGCAAGAAGAAGCCGGTGGACACGGTGCCGGTGCTCACGGGCGAGGAACTGTTCGCGAAAGCTCTGACCTTCGCCATGGAGCACCACGCGGGTCAGACGCTGGAGCCCGGCCAGGCGCCCTATATGACCCACCTTATGGAGGTCTGCCAGATCGCTTCCACCATGACGGACGACTATACGCTTTTGTCCGCCGCCCTGCTGCACGACACGCTGACCAAGTGCCCCGAAGTCACTCCCGATGTTTTAAGGAGCGAGTTCAACGATCACGTGGCGGACCTGGTTGAAAATTCCGCCTCCTCCGACGACGATGAAGGTCTGACGCTGCGCCTGTCCGACGCGCTGTCAAGCTTAAGAGCGCTGAGCTACACCAGAGAAAAACTTAAAACCGCATTCGCCGACACGCTGGGCAGAACCGAACTCAAGGCCGCAAAAGCCGGTTACAGGCAGCTGATAAAGGACTGCAAGCCGCTTTCGGACACCGGCGCGTATAAAGAAGCCGGACGTCTGGCCTCCTCCGTGTTCGCGGGGCTCAAGCTTTAGCTCCCGGACATACGGCAGCGGATAATACGGCCTTTGTATGTTAAATAATTCCGAAATATGGACAAACATTTCTTTCGGTGCTATAATATTAAGGCTGTATGTGCGCCAACGTAGCTCAGTCGGTAGAGCAGCGGTTTCGTAAACCGCAGGTCAGGGGTTCGAGTCCCCTCGTTGGCTCTCGTCAAAACGAGGTGTAGCGCAGTTTGGTAGCGCGTTTGGTTCGGGACCAAAAGGTCGCAGGTTCAAATCCTGTCACCTCGAGAGCGCAGTGGGCAGGAATCAACGTTCCTGTCCGCTTTTTTGTTCGCTTTTAACGGAGTTATCTTCATTAAAAAAGTCGGTGTGCTCGGCCTGGCGCATGGCCACGTATTCTCTTTCTGAAAGGAATGGAACGAAAACAAGGCCCTGGGCGTGGAGATCACAGGCGCCTGGGACAGGGATCCCAAAAGGCTTAAAGATGGCGCCGAAAAGCTCTGTACCAAAGCGTACGGCGACCTTGACGCACTGCTGGGCAGCGGCATCGACGCCGTGGTGATCACCTCCGAGACCGCCTTTCACGCCGATCTTGCGGAAAAGGCCGCCGCTGCCGGCAAAGACATAATCCTGTACAAGCCCATGGCGCTTACCATGGCAGAGGCAGACCGCATAGTTGCCGCCGTGGAAAAGGCGGGCGTACGCCTCACAATGGGCTGGCAGATGCGCGTCGATCCCCAGAATATGGAGATCAAACGGCTGATCGAGTCCGGCGAATTGGGCAGACCCTGCCTGTTCCGCCGCCGCCACGGGCTCCCCACCCACGTGTGGGCAGACTTCAGGAGCACCTGGCACAACGATCCCCGGCTGAACCGGGACATTTTCGCGGACGACTCCTCCCATCCCTTCGATCTTATGCTGTGGCTGTTCGGCATGCCCGAATCGGTGACCTGCGAAATGAGCACCGTCGTTGATCCCGACGTGAAAAACGACAACGCCGTGGCGGTGTTCCGCTATCACGACGGTATGATCTGCGAGCAAAGCCTGTGCTTTACCTGCTCCGCCTCCGAGATAACCACGGAAGTGTACCTGTCCGGCGGCTCCATACAGCAGTACTTCGGCGACAATCCCGCCTGCCGCCTGCCCCGCCCCGACGGCGTTCAGGGGCTTAAGTGGTACAGGGAAGGCGACGCGGACTGGACTGACAGCGGTATACCCAGCCCCAAAGCCCACTCCGAACGCCTGAAAGCCCAGGCAAAGCCCTTCGCCGAGTTCCTGCATGGCGGTCCCGCGGTGGCAGATGCCCGGGAAGCCCGCAACTGCTTAAGGCTGGTGCTCATGTGCTACCTCTCCGCCCGGGAAGGCAGGCGCATATACGCCGACGACGAAAGGGTATACGAGATCTGATCTTTCAGCGCATGTAAAAACACAGTCCGGACTGTCCGGGCTGTGTTTGTTTTATTCCGGGTCTTATTTTATCAGGCCTTCGGGCACGTACGCCTTCTGGGCATCCAGCATGTCGTCGAACAGCTTTTCTCCGTCCTCCAGCCCCACATTTCCCATCTGCGGGTCATTCATGAAGGTGGCGAGCGCCAGTTTCCTGTCGCCGTCCAGTATAGCGCGCAGCACGTTCTCCTGATTCTGCACGTGGCGGGTCACCAGCGGCAGCACGCCCTTGGGCATATTGCCCGCGTACACGGGCTGGATGCGGTCAAGCCCGAACAATGCGTTGGTCTCAACCACCGCCCCCAGGGGCAGATCGGGGCACTGGCCTCGGTTGGGTACGTTCACGTTGCTCACCAGGTCTCCCAATCCCAGCAGCGCCTTGAGCAGCAGGTGGCCCTCCTCGCCGGAAGGCGTAAGGTCTATCTGTTCCTTGCCGCTGATAAGGTCGTCGCTGCGCTGAAGCCTCTTCACAAGGTCGTTTTCCCGCCAGTCCACGGTGGTCAGGCCGAACTTCCACTTTGTGACCGTTTCGGGAGTCATGGTGTACCACCTGGGCACGAACTCGGCCAGGTGCCTGTCTCCCGCCGCCGCGATGGCACCGTAGCGCAGGAACAGGTCGAACTTGACCCTCTGTGCGCAGCGGAAGCTGGAGTTCATCCAGTTCAGGTCGCCGCCCTCGTCAAAGCCTTCCCCCCAGTATTTCGCCGCGAATTCCCGGTACATGGGCATGAGATCTATGCCTTTGTACGACGCACTGGTGAGCCAGGTGAAATGGTTTATGCCGGTGACGGTTGTGTACAGTTCGTGCCTCTCCGCCTCTATGCCCGTGTTCTCCTTAAGCATGGCGCACAGCAGTTTCTGGGTGCCGAACACTTCGTGACAGCAGCCGAAAGCCTTGACCTGCGGGAACACCTCGTACAGCGTGCGCACGCAAAGCGTCATGGGGTTGGTGTAGTTGATGACCCAGGTGTCCGGGGCGTAGTCGCGTATCGCTTCGGCGATCACCCGGTACATGGGGATGGTCCGTACCGCGCGCATGAAGCCGCCTGGGCCCACGGTATCGCCCACGGGCTGGTAAATGCCCAGGCGCTCGGGTGCGTGCACGTCGCTGCGCATTTCCTTGAAACTGGCGGGCAGTATGCTTATCACGGTAAAGTCCGCGCCTGTCAGCGCCTGCTGAAGGCTCTCCGCCACGGTGTATTTCCAGCGGGATCTGGCGTCGGGATGCGCGCTGATCTTATTGCCGATGGTCTCGTTCCTGAGCGCGGCTTCCCGGTCTATATCGTACAGGCGCACGGTGCCGCAGATCTGCGGGTCGTTTGCCAGATCCTTCATAAAGCCCCACGCCCAGCCGCGGCTTCCTCCGCCTATGTAGGCGATATTGAGTCCGGTCACTTTATTTGCCTTGACGTCGTAGTTCATACCATATTTCCTTTCCCACTCACTGTCGTATTTTCACTGTCTGATATTATACGCTTCAGCCGCAAAAAAGTCACCAGCATTGTTTTGGGCTTAAGCTTGTATAAGCGTTGATATTGTGTTAAAATGTGGCAAGAGCGTTTTCGAAGCGGGCAAATAAAAAGCGGAGCCCGGTTCTTTCCTCAGAGCCGTTGCCGCTGCGGCGGGAGCAATATGAAAATAGCGTTTATCGGAGCCGGTTCCATAGGCTTTACCCGGCGGCTGCTGGCAGACATACTTTCTGTACCTGAGTTCAGGAACATCGAGATCGCGTTTACGGACATAAACCAGAACAACCTGGACATGGTCACACAGCTGTGCCAGAGGGACATCGAGGCCAACGGTCTGAACATAAAGATACAGTCGACCCTGGACAGGCGTGCGGCATTCAAAGACGCCAAGTATGTTATCAGCTGCGTGCGCATAGGCATGCTGGAAGCGTTCACGAAGGATATAGAAGTTCCCCTCCGCTACGGAGTGGACCAGTGCGTGGGCGACACCCTGTGCGCGGGCGGCATAATGTACGGCCAGCGGGACATAGCCGCTTTCGAGGGCTTCTGCAAAGACATAAAAGAGGTCGCATTGCCGGGCTGCATGCTGCTCAACTACTCAAACCCCTGCGCCATGGTCACCTGGTACTGCAACAAGTACGGCGGAGTGCCCACCGTGGGCCTGTGCCACGGCGTGCAGGGCGGCCACCAGCTCATAGCGAACGCGCTGGGCTACAAAAAAGAGGAGATCGACATCATCTGCGCCGGCATCAACCACATGACGTGGTACATCTCCGTCAAGCACAACGGCGAGGAGCTGACCGGGAAACTCCTTGAGGCCATGCAGGCCGATCCCGAGGTCTCGAAGAGGGAAAAGGTCCGTATCGACATGATGAAGCGCTTCGGCTACTTCAGCACGGAGTCCAACGGACACCTGTCCGAGTATGTGCCGTGGTACCGCCAGCACACCGACAAGATCAACGACTGGATCGACCCGGGCTCCTGGATCAACGGCGAGACCGGCGGCTACCTGCGGGTGTGCACGGAGGGCCGCAACTGGTTTGAGACCGACTTCCCCAACTGGCTGAAGGAGCCGCCGATGAGGTACG
>JAGCIC010000059.1 GCA_017648805.1 Clostridia bacterium | reverse complement strand
TCATCTGCGCGGGCATCAACCACATGACCTGGTACATCTCCGTAAAGCACAACGGCGTTGACCTGAACGACAAGCTCCTGGCGGCGCTGGAGGCAAATCCCGACATCGCCCGCACCGAGAAGGTCAGGATCGACATGATGCGCCATTTCGGATACTTCTCCACCGAGTCCAACGGCCACCTGTCCGAGTACGTGCCCTGGTACAGGAAGCACACCCAAAACATACACAAGTATATCGACCTTGGCAGCTGGATCAACGGCGAAACGGGCGGATATCTCAGGGTATGCACCGAAGGCCGCAACTGGTTCGAGACCGACTTCCCCAACTGGCTCAAGCAGCCGCCTTTCGAGTACAAGGCTGACAAGCGCTCCTCCGAGCACGGCAGCTACATAATCGAAAGCCTGGAGACCAGCCGCGTCTACCGCGGTCACTTCAACGTGGTCAACAACGGCACCATCACCAACCTGCCCGATGACTGCGTGGTGGAAGTGCCCGGCTACGTGGACGGCAACGGCATAAGCATCCCCAAGGTGGGCGACCTGCCCCTGGGCTGCGCGGCGTGCTGCAATTCCAACGTGAGCGTGCAGCGCCTGGCGGTGGAAGCCGCGGTCAGGGGCGACATAAAGCTGTTAAGGCAGGCCATGCTCATGGATCCCCTGACCGGCGCCGCCTGCGAGCCCGACGCCATATATCAGATGGTGGACGAGCTGCTCATAGAAGAAGCCGAGTGG
The DNA here is from genome assembly GCA_017648805.1 of Clostridia bacterium. The sequence goes on along the minus strand of JAGCIC010000059.1, from coordinate 12,023 downwards.
CTGCCCCAGTACGCCGAAGAGATCGAAAAAGCCAGGCAGCGCATAGCCGAAAGCAAAGCCGGCGGCACGTTCATCCCTCCAATCGTGACCGAAGGCGCGGCGCGGCTGCACACGAAGACCGTGGAAGAAATGCTCAAGGACCGGGAGGCCGCTTCTGCCAACGCCGGGGAAGCCGACAAAGCGAAAAAACGTTTTTAAATCAAAAAGCAAGGAGAATAAATGTCCTATCAAAGCGAAGCCGTAGACCAATACTACAGTGCCCTTCGGCAAGGCAAAAAATACTTCAGTTCCTGTATGGCAAAAGGCATATCGCCCTATCCCGCGGTGCTTAAGAGCATACTTAAATCCTCCGCAGCAACCGCCACACAGGAGCTGGGCATAATCGACATACCTATAAACCGCATCACCGGCACCTGGGCGGAGGGGCGCAAGGCCGCCTTCGCCGGAAACTTCATGCCCCTTATCGACATAAACACCGAGTTCGGCTCCAAATGGGTCAACCTGTGCGCTTCCCAGTTCGAGCACGGCATAACCACCCCCATCGTCTGCTATGAGTACATGGGCAACTTCTACGTGCAGGAAGGTCATAAGCGGGTCAGCGTGATGAGGAGTCTTGAGGCCTCCAGCATACTGGGCCAGGTCACCCGCTTCGTGCCGGAGCCCTCCGACGACCCGGCGGTTAAGCTGTATTACGAGTTCATGGATTTCTACAAGTGCAGCGAGCTTTACACCGTGTCCTTCTCTCTGCCGGGCGGTTACGCCCGTTTGCAGGCCGCCCTGGGCTTTGAACCCGGGCAGGCGTGGGACGAGGAGTTCAGGCGGGCATTTGCCGGGGAATTCATGCGTTTTTCCGCCGAATTCGAGCGCCTGAATACCGAAAAACTGCCGCTGACCGCCGCTGATGCTCTGCTCACATATCTGGAAGTGCATCCGTTCGCGGAAATGAACGATATGACCAACGAGGAACTGCACAGGAGCCTTTCGGCAGTATGGCCCGACATCCGCCTGCTCGCCCAGGGCAGCCCCATCTCTTTCAGCACCGAGCCGGAAGTCAAAGAAAAGAGCCTGCTTGAACGCATACTGGGTTCGGACAAGCTGCACGCGGCGTTCATTTACGATTTTGATCCCGCCACAAGCCCCTGGGCATCCGCCCACAAGCAGGGCGAAAACTATCTGAAGGAGCAGGCCTACCAGGATCTCACCGTGAGCAGCTACCTGACCCGCGGCGATGCCCCGGGCTGCATGGAGCAGGCTGTCTCGGACGGAGCCAACGTGATATTCGCCACCACTCCCAACCTGATAGACGCCTGCCGCAGGATCGCTGCGGAACATAAGAACGTAGCTGTCTACAACTGCTCCCTCTCCCTCGCCTATGCCGGGGTGCGGGGTTACTACTGCCGGATCTACGAAAGCAAATACATAGCCGGAGCCATCGCCGGCGCAATGTCTCAAAGTGATCGGATAGGCTACGTGGCCAACTATCCCATAGTGGGCACCGTATGCGCCATAAACGCATTCGCGCTTGGCGCGCGGCTCACCAATCCCGGGGCGAAAGTCTGCCTTAAATGGAGCTGCCTGGCAGGCAATCCCGTGCAGGAGCTGCTTGACGCGGGCATAGACGTGATCAGCAACCGGGACAGGGACGGCGCCGATTCCCAGCTGGTCTGGCATCAGGGCACATATTTTGTGGAAAACGGCATAATGCGGCCCCTTGCCTCCCCCCGCTGCAATTGGGGCGTGTTCTACGACAAGACCGTCCGCGCGCTGCAGGCGGGCGGAATAGAGGCCGCCCGGGACAGCCGCCGCGCCGTAAACGACTGGTGGGGCTTAAGCGCGGGCATGGTCAACGTGGACCTGGACGAAAGCCTGCCCCGCGGCCTCAAAACGCTGGCAGATATACTTAAAAGCGGCATCACGTCGGAATCGATAGACCCGTTCCTCTGCCCTCTGACGGACCAGAACGGCAACATAATAAGCGACGGCACCCATCGCTTTACCCCCGACGAGCTCATGCGCATGGACTGGCTGAATGACAATGTGGAAGGGCATATCCCCGAATTTGACGAACTGCTGCCCCAGTCCCGCAACCTGGTTAGGCTGCTGGGCGTCCACCGCGACACCATACCGCCCGAGACAGAGGAAAGCGTGTTATGAAAATTCTGCTCGTAGCCGACGAGGAAGCCAAATACCTGTGGGATTACTATCAGCCAGGCCGCTTAAGCGGCATCGACTGTATACTGTCCTGCGGCGATCTTAAGCAGGAATACCTGGAGTTTCTGGTTACCATGAGCGGAAAACCTCTGTATTACGTACACGGCAACCACGACTCCGGATATGTGAATTATCCCCCCGAAGGCTGCGACAGCGCCGAAGACACGGTTGTTAATTTCAACGGTCTGAGGATACTGGGGCTGGGCGGCTGCATCCGCTACAACCCCGGCCCCTATCAGTACAACGAAAAGGAGATGCGCGCCCGCATAAGGCGCGTCTCCCGCAAGATAAGAAAGGCGGGCGGAGTGGACATAGTGATCACCCACGCCCCGCCCCGGGGTTACGGCGACGCGCCGGACAACGCCCACCGCGGGTTCGAGTGCTTCGTGAAACTGATGGACGAGTTCCACCCCAAATACTTTATACACGGCCACGTGCATCAGAGCTACGGTGACCGGCTGCCCCAGTCGGTCAAGTACGGGGACACCACCGTGTATAACGCTGTCGGCTGGCACATTCTGGAGATAGACGCGCCGGCGACCGCGGTCAGGCCAAGCGGTCCGGGCAGTTGGTTCGCACGCCTGAAAAAGCCCGGTGCGGAAAAATAAACAGTATTTCCCGTCAAAAGACCTGCGCCCGCTTGGGTTCAGAAGCCGTTCAGTAAACAAAACAATGATCCCGTCAGCATGAACTGACGGGGTCTTTGTCTGTGTTTACCGCAGAAGGCACCGTATCTACCGATAATGGCCTTGGTCGTAGGTCAGCAGTGGTTCTCATTTTTTCCTGTCTGTCTTTTTTTACGCCAGGTCCGCCCTGACGGTGCATTTCAGGTCTCCCGCTTTTCGTGCCAGCAGCGCTATGCGGGTGCTTTCCAATGCGTCCATGGCCCATTTATCGGCAGTTCCGTTCCGAACGGCATTGACGAATTCCCCGAAAGCATCTCCGGGCTCGGGCAGGCTTATGGCGCGGCGGGGCTCGTCGTTTTCCAGCCACGCCGTGCCGTCGATCACCTCTATCATGCCCCTCGTGCCCGTTACCCGTATGCGGTCGTCGTCGTGGCGCGCGCCGCCTGCCGGGCGGAAGTAATCCGCCGATACCGTGGCGAACACCTGGTTTTCCAGTTCCATCTGGATCACCGCGCTCATCTCCGTCTCGCCGCAGCCGCGGTTGTCACGGGCGCTTTGCAGCGCGGAGACGCTCAGGCACTTTCCGCCCAGCGCCAGGCACCAGTCCAGGGCGTGTATGGCTACCCAGGGGATCAGTCCGCCGTATTGGTCACGGTGCCTGAAGAATTCCGGCCGCGTGCCGAATTTATAGCTTTTCTGGCCGTGGATAAGGCGTATCTCCCCGATCTCTCCGGCCTCTATCGCCCGTTTCACACCCAAAAACCAGCCCGACCAGCGCAGGTTGAACATGCCGCCCAGCGGCTTGCCGGATGCCAGATACGTACTTTTCAGCGTTTCCAGATCCTCAAGAGTGGTCGCCAGAGGCTTTTCGCAGTACACGCCGCAGCCCTTCTGCAGGCACTCCGCAGCTACGGCCGCGTGGCGGTCGTAGCGGGTATCGACCTCGACCAGGCCGGGTTTCTCCTTTTCCAGCATTTCCCGCCAGTCTTCGTAAAACGGTATATCCCTCTTTGCGGCGACTATCCTGAGCGACGTATCGTCCGTTCCGTCCTTTGGGGAAGCAACGGCGATTATATTGCACGTATGGTTCCTGTCCGCGCTGTCCAGCGCCAGTCCGTAATGCCCCGCGCAGCCGATTATGCCCACATTCAGCATCGTTTTCGTCTCCCCGTGAATTGCCAATTTCCGCTAAATATGATATTATAAATACGCATCGAAATCAAGTCTTATGATAATCTTCCGACAGTACCTGGAGGGTCCCCCATGCCGCACGAAACATTTCACTACAGATCCTGGACGGACATAGAAAACACCGCGGATGCCCTGGGCATTTCCCTGCCCCGCAGCGAAAACACGGACGTGCTGAAAGCCCCGCTCAAGATCGGCGCGTTCACGGCGCATAACCGCATCGCGCTGCAGCCCATGGAAGGGACCGACGGCACCGAAACGGGCAGCCCGGGCGAGCTTACCGTGCGCCGCTACCTGCGTTTCGCCCGGGGCGGCGCGGGACTCATATGGTTCGAAGCCGTGGCCACCGCGCCGGAAGTGCGCGCCAGCGCCCACCAGCTTATGCTGACCAAGGACAATCTGGACGACTTTAAGCGCCTCATAGCGCAGATCAGGGAAGCGGGCCTTAAACAGAACGGCTATGCCCCTGTAATCGTCGTGCAGGCTACCAATTCCGGGCGTTACTCCAAGCCCAACGGCTGTCCCGAACCGCTGATCGCCTACAACAACCCCCTGTTTGAGGATACTCCCCTGCCCGAAAGCTGCATCCTGTCGGACGACCGGCTCAAGGCCTACGAGGAGCGTTTCGGGGAGACCGCCCGCCTGGCCCGGGCCGCCGGCTTTGACGGCATGGATGTGAAATGCTGCCACCGTTACCTGGCCTGCGAACTGCTGTCCGCCTACACCCGTCCGGGCGCCTACGGCGGCAGTTTTGAGAACCGCACCCGCTTTTTGCTTAACGCGTACCGGGCGGCCCGGGCGAACATAACCGGAGATTTCTTCCTGACCAGCCGCCTGAACGTGTACGACGGGTTCCCCTATCCCTACGGTTTCGGCGTAAAGCCGGACGGCGGCCTGAACCCCTGGCTTGAGGAAGGCAAACGTCTGGCCGGCATACTCAAAAACGAGATGGCTATACCGATACTGAATATAACCATAGGAAACCCCTACAAAAATCCCCACGTCAACCGCCCCTACGACCGGGGCAACTACGTGCCGGACGAGCATCCCTTTGTGGGAGTCGACCGCATGATGCGCTGCGTGGGCGAGATACAGCGCGCATACCCCGGCTTGCCCGTTATCGGCAGCGCGTTTTCGTACCTGAGGCAGTTCGCGCCCCAGTTGGCGGCGGGGATGATCGGGCAGGGTTCCTGTGCCATGGCGGGCTTCGGGCGAATGGCGTTTGCCGACCCGGATTTTCCGAACAAGATACTGTCCGGCCGGCCGCTTGACGCGCCCTGCGTGACCTGCGGCGGCTGCGCCCAACTGCTCAGGGCGGGCAGTCCTGCGGGCTGCATAGTACGCGACCGCCAAATCTATTCTCTGGAGGCGCTCAAATGAGGATCGCTGCAGTTACCGGTTCCACCCGCGGCATAGGCCGCGGCATCGCTCAGAAGCTTGAAAAGGAAGGCTATCGGGTCGTATACTCCGGCACCCGCGCCGTACCCGCCGCAGAACTGCCCGAAAACGCGGTATACATAGGCTGCAACATCGCCGACGCTCCCCAGCGCGAAAACTTTTTCGGTGAAATCATGCGCCGGTTCGGACGTCTGGACGTGCTTGTGAACAACGCGGGCATGGCGCCGAGAGTGCGGCGCGACATACTCGAGACCACGGAAGAGAGCTTCGACGAAGTGCTGGGCGTGAATCTGAAAGGCACCTTCTTCATGTGCCAGGCGGCGGCAAAGCTCATGCTGGAGCTCAAGCACAAGGGGCTTGAGGACTACAGCCCCCGCATCATAAACATTGGTTCCATGTCCGCCTACACCTCCTCCACCAGCCGCGGCGAATACTGCATATCCAAAGCCGGGATCGGCATGGTGACGCTGCTTTTCGCGGACAGGCTGGCCGAGGCCGGCATCCCCGTGTTCGAGATACGTCCCGGCATAATCGATACGGACATGACCAAGGTCGTGCACGAAAAGTACGAAAACCTGATCTCTGGCGGCCTGACGCCGATAAAGCGCTTCGGTCAGCCAAAGGATGTGGCTGACATGGTGGCGGCGTGCTGTTCCGGGCTGCTGGACTTCACGACGGGCCAGGTACTGAACGCCGACGGCGGCTTCCACATAAGGAGACTTTGACATGCGCGTCGGACAGACAGATATCGAGACCTGTGTATACCGCACGGTGGTCATCGGCTCCGGCTGCGCGGGGCTGAACGCGGCCCACTGGCTCAAGTGCCTGGGCGAAAGCAGCGTGTGCATCGTCACGGACGGGATAAACCGGGGCACATCCCGCAACGCGGGCAGCGACAAACAGACGTATTACAAGCTCTCTCTGGCCGGAGACACGCCGGATTCGGTATACGACATGGCCCGGACGCTGCTCTCCGAAGGCGTAAACGGAGATACGGCGCTGTGCGAAGCGGCAGGCTCCGCCCAGTGTTTTTTCAAGCTCAGCCAGCTGGGCGTGGACTTCCCCACCAACGAATACGGCGAGTTCGTAGGCTACCGCACGGACCACGACACCCGGGGACGCGCCACTTCCGCCGGACCTCTCACCTCCAAAAAGATGACCGAAGCTCTGGAAAAGGAAGTCATGCGCCTCGGCATCCCCGTGTTCGACGGCTGGACGGCTTTCGCGCTGCTAAAGGATTCCGGCCGGATCGCCGGAGTGCTGGCGTACAGCCGGACGGAGCGCAGGCTGCGCCTGTTCGCCGCCGCCCACGTTATACTGGCTACAGGCGGGCCTGCGCAGATATATGATGCGTCGGTGTACCCTTTAAGCCAGCAGGGCATGACGGGCATGGCCGCGCTGGCAGGCGCGCGCATGAGCAATCTGCACCAGTGGCAGTACGGCATCGCCTCCGTGAAGTTCCGCTGGAACCTGTCCGGCAGCTATCAGCAGGTACTCCCCCGCTATGTATCCGTGGACGAAGACGGTAAAGAGCATGAGTTTCTTCTGGACGCCTTCCCGAACGACCCCATGGAAGGCGTGCGCCGCGCGTTTCTTAAAGGCTACGAGTGGCCGTTCGACGTGAGAAAAGCGAGCGGTTCCTCACTTATAGACTTGCTGGTGCAGGCCGAAAACGCCAAAGGCCGGAAAGTGTATCTGGATTTCAGGCGCAGCCCTTCGCCCCTGGCCCGTGACCTGTCCAACCTGGACGGCGAGGCTAAAACGTATCTGGAAAATACGGGCGCCGTACAGGATACTCCTTTTGGGCGGCTGATGTGCATGAACGCACCCGCGGCGGAGCTTTACAGGTCCCACGGCATAGACCTGGAGACCGAAATGCTGGAGATACGCGTATGCGCCCAGCACCACAACGGCGGCGTGGCGGTGGATACCGACTGGCAGACGTGCATCCCAGGGCTGTACGCCGCGGGAGAGGCTGCGGGCACCTTCGGCGCGTACCGTCCCGGCGGCTCTGCGCTGAACGCCACGCAGGTGGGTTCCATGCGCGCCGCACGGCATATCGCCTTCAGCAGCAGTCTCGAATCCGTACGGGATCCGGAAACACTGCTTAATCAGGCCGCGGAAGCTCTGCGCGGTCTGGCTTTTGCCGGTGATCCCCAAAAAACAGGAGACACGTTCCGCGCGGCCATGAGCAGGTTCGGCGCGCATTCCCGCGACATCCGCGCGCTTAACGCTCTGGACGCACAGCTTAAGCAAACACTGGAAAACGCGGACAAACCTTTTGACTCACTGCCCGAAGACATGGAAACGCGTTTGCGCCTTAAGGACCAGCTGGTCACCCAGCGCGCGGTTATCAGCGCGATGACCGCAGCCGCAGAAGTGTACGGCAGCACGGGCGCGGGACTCGTACTTGACAGCGCGGGGAACGCCCTGCCCCACAGCGAAAAATCGGAAAGCCTCGTACTGTACACGCAAAAAGCCGGAGACGAATACCCGACTTGCGCCGAGCCCGCCCGCCCCCTGCCCATGGGCGAACAGTGGTTCGAGACAGTCTGGAAAAAGTTCCGCGCCGAAACGGGCATACAGTAAACGCCGTTGCATCCGGCATCGGAAAGGTCACAGCATATGGAGCGATATACGCCTGACACCACCATGCGGGAGATCTATCTGGATCCCCTGCTCGCATCCGTGAAAAAGTATCTGATCTACCACCCCGGGGCGGACTCCGCGGAGAACGATCGCTTCCCGGACAGACCCATAAAAGACTGCGCGGGCAACTGGGCGGCCACGGGCGTGCTCGGAGGGCTCAACCTGCTGGCAAGGGAATCGGAAAACAAACGGGTCGAACAGTATTTTCTGTACAAACCGGAAGAATGCGCGGACGATCCGCTGAAAAAAGACGTGAACCTGTTACGGCTCTTGCCGCAGACCGCCTGTGCCGGGGACAAGCCATTCGTCATACTCGCCGGTGGCGGCGCGTACAAATGGGTCAGCACCATAATCGAATCCCTGCCCGCCGCGGTCCACTTTGTGAACAGAGGTTACACCGTGTTCCTGCTCACTTACCGGGTCAGCACCGACAGAGCGGCGCTCAAAGCCCTGGACGACCTGGCGGCGGCGGTGGGATATGTGTCCCGGCACGCGCGGGAGCTGGGCGTCCGTCCGGATTCCTACGCCCTGGGCGGGTTTTCCGCCTCCGGGAACCTGATCTGCAATTTCGGCGTCCCCGATCTCGGATACGGGAAATACGGTCTGCCCGCTCCGAGAGCCATGTTCCCCGTATACGCATATATCGACCTCAAGACCCGTTCGATGCACAACTGTATCGGGGATCTTCTGCAGCCCATGTTCGGCGAGGATTTCGCCTCTTATACCGACGAATACAACATAGTTGACCGTATCGGTGAAGGATTTCCGCCCTGCTACATAGTGTGCGGTAAAGACGACATGAGCGTGCCGCCTTCCAATTCAGAAAGACTGGCAAGCCTTTTGGCCGAAGCGGGAATACCCGCGGTACTTGAAGAAGGCGACCACGCTCCCCACGCTTTCGGAGACGGCACCGGCACGGATGTTGAAGGCTGGCCGGAACGCGCGATGGCTTTCCTTGAAAAACTGACCGTCCGCGGGTAAGCGCGGACGGTCGGTTTTTTTGCCTTTACCGGTCTGCCTGCACGGGCAGCTTTATTCGTCTCAGTCGAAGTTCGTGTTCGTCATCTGCATGCCGCGCACGAATTTGATGTCCGTATTGGTTCGTCCGTGGCAGGACACGTTATTGAGCCTTATGTCCTCCAGCGGGCTGCTCTCCCGACCGCCCAGGAAGATCCCCGTACCGGCGTATTCGCAGTTCAGCCCGTCAATGTGGATGTGCCTGATCTTCGGCATATACTGGAGCGGCTGGGGCTTGTTGTCGTCCACGTAGTACCCCATGGTGATGCAGACGCCGTACTCCCTTACATGGCCCACTTTTATGTTGCGGTATTCGATGTTCTCCACGCATCCGCCCCGCTCCGGCGCGGTCTTTATCCATATGCCTATAAGATTGTTCCTGAATTCGCAGTCCTCCACCAGCACGTTCCTGACGCCGCCGCTCATTTCGGAGCCGATCGTGATGCCGCCGTGGCTGCGCTGGGCGACTATATGCCTGACGACGATGTCTTCGCAGGGTATGTTCACCCTTCTGCCGTCAGCGTCCCTGCCGGACTTAAGGCACACGGCGTCGTCCCCCGTATCGGTATAAACGCCGTCGATCAACGCCCGTTTACACCCTTCCAGGTTGCAGCCGTCCGTATTGGGGGCATGCACCCATGGGTTTTTCACGGTGATATCCCGCACGATCACGTTTTTGCACCATGTGGGATGCACCGTCCAGAAAGGGCTGAACGTGAAAGTCGGGCCTTCTATCGTCACGTTCTCGCAGTCGATAAAGTGGAGCAGGCCCGGGCGTATGCCCTGCTGTTCCGTGTCGAATACCCGCTGTTCCACGGGCAGGTCTTCCATTCCGGCTTTGTACAGTGCCTCCACTCCCTCGCGGATGACCGCCATATACCACCAGCTGAAGCCCTGGCCGTTGAACGTGCCCTTGCCGGTCACGGCGATATCGTGGCAGTCCCGGGCATAGAGCTGGGCGGAAAAGGTATAGCAGCGCACGCCTTCAAACAGCGTGTAGACTGCGGGCAGATAGTCCTCCTTGTCGATGGAAAAGCGCACCTCCGCCCTGTCGCTCAGGTGCAGTTCTATGCCGTTTTGAAAATGTATGGGGCCGGTAAGCCACACCCCGTCGGGCACGTCCACCCGGCCTCCGCCGCGCTTTGCAAGATATGCAATAGCGTCTTGGAAAGCGAGGGTGTTTTTGATTTTGCCGCCGGGCACCGCGCCGAAATCAGAGATGCTCACCGAGCGCTCGGGGATCTTCGCGCCGTCAGGCAGCTCAAAGGGAATAAAGCAGCTCATGTTTTACCTCAGTTAGGTCTGTTCAGGGAAATACAGCCCATGTTCGCCCAGTTCCGGCAGTTGTTCGGTCCTGAAGGCCTGCCAGAGCGAACCCGCCAGGCCTTCCACCCAGTTCATGCTCCCGTCTGTTGAGACGAGGCGCGCTGGGAAAGGCACTGCCTCCGGCTGTGCCCTGCGCATGCTTTCCAGCGCCTGCGCGTGCAGAAGCGCCGTCTCCCCGCCGCAGAGTATGGGCGTGCCCAGACGCAGCGCGTCCACCATGTTCCACAGATTTTCGATATACAGCTGTTCCACGCTGCCGTAGCTGATCTCACGGCCGTCGTTGAACGTCGCGGTAAACTCCTTGCGCCGTTCGCCTCCGGGCGTGCCGTAGCGCAGGACCGCCTTCTCGTAACGGTATTCGAACATGGGTTCCTGCTTTTCGTCCGGCCTTACAGCGTGGCTCACTGCTATGAACAGCTTTGCTCCCGCGCTGGTCGCTTTCATGACCGCCGTGTCGTAGGTCTCTATGTCGTTGGCGCGGAACGTACGGCAGCTGACATCCTCGGCGGTGGCCCCCGTCATGAACAGCATGTTCATCAGGTAATGGGCGGTGGCGTTGTTGAGCACGCTGTCGAATACCGCCCTGCCGTCAGAGTCATACTTGCGCCCCGCCCAGTGGGTGGAGCGTCCGTAATAGGTGAAACCGCGGGGCCACAGCACTATGACCTTCATGTCCAGAGGTGCGCCGAACAGGCCGCTGTCCGCATCGCGCTTCGCTGCGCGGATAACGGGATCGTAGCACATCTGGTAGTCCACGTTCAAAAGCTTGCCGGCTTTGTCCCGCGCGGCAAGGATCGCCCTCGCGTCCGCCTCGCAGCCCGCCAGAGGCTTTTCCAGCACCACGCTGCAGCCGTGGGCGAACGCCTGCTCCGCCTGTTCCCTGTGCAGCTGTATCGGGGTCGCGATTATGACGACATCGGGCTTCGCTTCCGCGTACATCTGCTCCGCATCCTTATACAGCGGGCAAAGGGAGAAGTCCGCGGCGTATGGATCCACCGCGGCCACAAGGCGCACGTTTTCACGTTTGGGGTTTTTGAACGCCTCCGGATAGTTGGCGGCGAACCCGCCGGTGCCGAACAGCGCTACGCGTATCTCGTCCATATGTGGATATGCCGTTCCTTTCAAACGCCCCGTTTACCTGTAATCCTCTATGACCGTTTCGCCGCACAGCGCCTTGCACTCGGTGACCTCGGCATAGGAAGCGGCGTCCACGTAAAGGTTGAACTCGGGATGTGTCTTGAGCATGGTGGCGGGCACGGCGGGCGTAAGCTCGTTTTTGAGCGCGGCGGCCACGGCCCAGGCTTTTTCCTCGTGGGGCACGGCGGAAACGATGGTCTTGCACTGCATTATCTGCCATACGCTCATGCTGACCGCCTTCTTGGGCACGTCGTCGAAACAAGCAAACCAGCCTTCCGCCACCTGCTGGTTGCGGCAGGCCTCATCCAGGTTTACGATTATATACGCCGCGCGGGTCTCGAAATCGGCGGGCGGATCGTTGAAGGCGATGTGTCCGTTTTCGCCGATGCCGATGAAGGCGACGTCGATCGGCTTTTCGCAGAGTTTTTCGCCGAGGCGGTCGCAGAAGCCGCGCAGATCGGCGGCGTCGCC
>JAGCIC010000058.1 GCA_017648805.1 Clostridia bacterium | reverse complement strand
CGTTATAAGGTCTATTATCTCCTTCTCCGTAGACTCGGGCAGGGACTGCTCGGTAAGTTCTCCGAGGCTGGGCCCCAGGAGGTCCCAGGCCACCTTCACCAGCATTGCGCCCACCACAATCGAGGCCAGCGGGTCAAGTACCGTCCAGCGGTCCCCTAGCAGGATAGCTCCGCCAATACCGATGGCGGCGCCTATGGACGACAGGGCGTCGGACCGGTGATGCCAGGCGTTCGCCACCAGCGCAGGCGACTCAAGCTTGCGCCCGCGGGCAATGGTGTATCGGAACATTATCTCTTTGATTACTATAGAGATAACCGCCGCCCACAGGGCCAGCTTGCCCGGCGCCGGGAGCTCCTCTCCCTGCAGCCAGGCGGCGAGCTTGGTGGCGCCGTTCACCACGATGCCGACTGCCGCCGCGGCAAGCGCCAGCCCTATGAAGAGCGTGGCCAGAGTCTCGAACTTGCCGTGCCCGAAGTCGTGGCTGGAGTCCTGCGGCCGGGCGCTTATTCCCACGAACACCAGCACTACGATATCGGTAATGAAATCCGACAGGGAATGCACGGCGTCCGCCACCATGGCGGCGCTCCGTCCTGCTATTCCGGCGGCGAACTTCACTCCCACCAGCAGCAGATTGGCAACTCCGCCCAGTAGCGTGGTGCGGTATATTCCCTGTTCGCGGGTCATAAGCTAATCCTTCTCACACACGAAGTCAAAGAAGGGCTGGATTTCCTTGCGCGTGGCAAAGCGGGCAATGTATACCTGGTTGCCAAGGGCGTCGGAAAGGGCATCGGGCATGCGCTGGCACATACAGATTGCGTTGCCGTAGCGGGCGAAGACCTCCTCGTGCGAACGGGCGTAGCGGTAGCAGTCGCGGCGGCTTGCGTAAGCGCAGAAGTACTGCTCGCCGGCACCCTTGCGCCGCTCGTCAAAAGCCACCATATCGGCCCATATCTGGAAGACGTCGGTGCTGTGGGCAAAGTTCATAAGATCTGGCGTGTAGCCGCCTGCAGGGCGCATATTCACCTCCAGGCCCACAAAATCGCCCTTCTTCCCAAGGCCCTCGCGGTCCCGGTCCAACTTGAAGAACTCAAGGTGCACGAAGCGGCTCTTTATGCCGAAGGCCTTGACCGTCCGGCGGCCCACTTTGCTCAGCGCGGCGGGCACTTCCTTCTCTACCCAGTAGCAGGAATCCAGATTGTCGTGCACAATGTCCATTATAGGCGTGGGGTACACTCCCATAGACTCAAAGAGAGGCTCTCCCTTGGAGTCGTATATGGCGTCGTACGATGTGAGCAGGCCGGTCACGAACTCCTCCACCACGAACGCGCCGTAGTTGGAGGGATGCGAAGCGAACCAGTTTTCCAGCTCCTGCTCGGAGTTAAGCTTGAATGTGCCGCTCGCGCCAACGCCGTTGTCGGGCTTGGCGATGATGGGGAAACCGGTCTTGAGGCAGAAGGCGCGAACGGCCTCCAGGCCCTCTGCCGCCTTGATCTGACGTGCCGTAGGGACCTTGCCCAGGGCGTAATACT
>JAGCIC010000057.1 GCA_017648805.1 Clostridia bacterium | reverse complement strand
GGCGAATACCTGCTGCTCGGTCCCTTCCAGGGCAAGGTCGCGTGCGTAAAGATATACAAAGGCAAGGGCGTGTGCGGCACCGCCTGGAAGGAGGACAGGACGCAGCTGGTGCCGGACGTGCACCTTTTTCCGGGGCACATCGCCTGTGACAGCGCTTCCCGGTCCGAGATCGTGGTGCCCATTCACGCGGGCGGCGAAGTCGTCGGCGTACTGGACATAGACAGTCCGCGGCTTGCGCGCTTCACCCGGGCGGACGAGGCGGGGCTGACCGAACTGGTCAAAACGATAGAACAAATCATAAGCTGATATACGGGAGGGCAGTATGAACATAGGCGTAATCGGGCTGGGACACATGGGCAGGGCCTTTATAGAAGGCCTGGTCAACAGCGGCGTAAAGCAGGCGGACATAATCGTGAACGCCCGCACCATACAGAGCATCCAGGCGGTCAAGGATGCGTTCCCCGCCTTGCGGGTGGCGTTCAGCAAGCGGGATCTGGTGTCTCAGGCGGACACGGTCGTGATCGCCGTCAAGCCCCAGAACGCCCCGGAAGTGCTGGGCGAGATCGGGCAGCTTGACCTGAAAGGCAAGCTCATCATCAGCTTCATGGCAGGCGTGAGCCTGAGCGACACCCGCAAAATGCTGGGAGACGATTCAGGCATTTTGAGCGTCGTGCGCATGATGCCGAACCTGGCCATCGCCAGGCTGAACGGCGTGATAGGCGTGTGCTACGAGGGGGACATCCCCGCCATGGACAAGGCCGGAGCGCTGTTCAGAAAGCTGGGATACCTGATCCGCGTGTCCGAGGAAAGGCTGGACGTGATCACCGTGTGCGCGGGCAGCGGGCCCGCCTTCGCGGCATACTTCATGCAGCAGTACCGGGACGCCTGCCTGCATCTGCTGGGAGACAGGGCCCAGAGCGAGGAGCTTATGCGGCGCATGTTCGAAAACGCCCTTGAGATGACTAACGACGGGAGCATGAGCCTGGAAGCGCTGATAGACAAGATCAGCACCAAGGGCGGCGTCACCGAGGCGGGCGTGAACGCCCTTAGATGCTCGGGCATCGGCACCTCGATGGAGTACTGCTTTGCTTCGGCGCTCAGGCGCATAAAGGAACTCAATCCCGCCAAATAACGGAAGGCTGATATGATATGGATAAAAAACTGCTGATCCGGGCGCTCACCGGATTCCTGGCGGGGCTCGCGCTGGTTGGCATACTTCTGTTCGTTCCGGCAGGCACCATCAAATACTCTTGGGCATGGCTGCTGATCGGCATACTGTTCGTGCCCATGTTCCTTGCGGGACTGGTGCTGCTTAAAAAGAGCCCCGAACTGCTGAGGAAGCGCTTAAGCGCCAAGGAAGAGCAGGGCGAACAGAAGACGGTGGTGCTGTTAAGCGGGCTTATGTTCATATCGGCGTTCGTGCTGGCGGGGCTGGATTTCCGCTTCAAATGGATGGTGCTGCCCGGGTGGGTACCGTGGGCGGCGGCAGCCGTGTTTCTGGCTGGATACGCGCTGTACGCGGAGGTACTGAGGGAAAACGCGTACCTGTCCCGCACCGTGGAGGTGCAGGAAAACCAGAAGGTGATCGATACGGGGCTGTACGGCATCGTGCGCCACCCCATGTACATGAGCACGCTCATACTGTTTTTGTCAATGCCCCTGGTGCTGGGTTCGCTCATCTCGTTCATAGTCATGCTTGCGTACATTCCCATAATCGTGAAACGGATCCTGAACGAGGAACAGGTGCTTAAAACAGGGCTTGACGGCTACGCGGAATATTTGCAAAAAGTAAAGTACCGTCTCATCCCCTTCGTGTGGTAGAAAGGAGGCTAGCATGGCGTCCGATAAAGCATACCTTGACTTTATACTGGAACAGCTTTCAGACCTCGGAGACATCTCCTGGCGGGGCATGATGGGTGAGTTCATAATTTACTACAAAGGCCGGATCGCGGGCGGCATATACGATGACCGCCTGCTGGTTAAGACTGTGAAAGCCGCCCGGGAGCTCATGCCCGATGCGGAGGAGGAACTGCCCTATGAAGGCGCGAAGCCCATGCTGCTTGTGGACAACGTGGACAGCCGGGACTTCCTTAAACGGCTGTTCACGGCCATGTACCCCGAACTGCCCGAGAGCCGGAAAAGACCGCCCGTAAAGTCCTGACGCATGCCCGCCATACCCATATTTTCCACCCCTGGTAAAGCCACCCCTGGATGATCCACCCCCGGTAAATCCAGCGCTGGATAATGGGGGTCTATACTAAGAACTAAATAACTAAGTACTGAATAACCAAATAATAAATAACCAAGCACCGAAACACCAAAAGGCACCGGCGGCGTCCGCTGTCTTACGAAAACCGGCGAAACGAACACGGACGGTGACACATGCTCTCTCTTTACGTTCCCGAACTCAAGGACCTGTGGTTCCGGCAAAAGCTGCTCTCTGACGATGCCACCATGGCCTACAACCACGCCTGGGGCGGCACCATCCCCTTCCCGGAAGAAAAATGGGCCCCCTGGTATGAAAAGTGGATAGCCTGCCCGGACGGCACGCGCTTTTACAGGTACCTGCAAACCGAAGACGGCAGTTTTGTCGGGGAAGTCGCCTACCATTGGGACGGGGATATCCCCGGCTTCATGGCGGACGTGATCGTTTACGCGCCCTTCCGGGGCAGGGGCTGCGGCGGGAGCGGCCTTGAGCTGCTGTGCGCCGCCGCGGCGGAAAACGGCGTTGCGGCGCTGTACGACGAGATCGCCCGAGACAACCCCTCCGTCAGCCTTTTCATAAAGCACGGCTTCACCGAAGTCTCCCGCACCGACACCGGCGTGCTGGTTAAAAAAGAACTCAAGCCGCCGCGCATGACTTTCGAGATCAAGAAGATGGAGACGGACGCTGAGATAAAGGGAAAGGCGTACGTTACATGGAAGTCCTGGCACGAAGCGTATACGGGCCTGATCGACCAAAGCTACCTTGACGCGCTCACGCTTGAAAAGTGCGAACAGACCGCCCGCAGATGGCCGGACACCACTTTCATTGCCAAACACGGCGAAAGGGTGATCGGTTTCTCCGCTTACGGAAACTACCGGGGAGATGACCTTGAAAACGCCGGGGAGATCGTGGCCGTATACGTGCTTAAGGAGTATTACGGCACCGGCGCGGGGCGGCTGCTCATGGACAGGGCGCTCTCCATGCTGGACCAAACGAAGGTGGCGCTGTGGGTGCTCAAGGGCAACGGCCGCGCCATACGCTTTTACGAAAAGTGCGGCTTTCACTTTGACGGCGCCGAAAAGACGCAGGATATCGGCTCCTCCGTCACGGAAAAACGGATGGTGCTTGTCAGGCAGCCGGATAAGGGGAGGGATTAAGTGGTCACGAAACATGTGGTCGTGCTGCCCTACGACGAAAACTGGGCACACGCCTTCAGGGACATAGAGGCGGAGCTTAAAGCCGCGCTGGGCAGCCTGGCAAAGCGCATCGAGCACGTGGGCAGCACCTCCGTGCCGGGCCTGTGGGCAAAACCCATAATAGACATAGACACGGTTATAGAGAACCGTTCCCTGCTGGACAGGGTCATCCGGGCGCTGGAAACGGCCGGCTACCGGCACGAGGGCGACCTGGGCATCCCCGGGCGGGAAGCCTTCGCATACGAGGGCAAAACGCACCTTATGAAGCACCACCTGTACGTGTGCGCGGAGGATTCACGGGAACTTAAGCGCCATCTCGCCTTCAGGGACTACCTGCGCGCCCATCCGGAGGCGGTAAATGAGTACGGCCGTGTAAAACGGGAAGCCGCGGCGCTGTACCCGTACGACATAGACGGTTACATAGTGCACAAATCTCCCTTCATAGCAAAGATATACGAAGAACTGGGGCTGTAAGCGTTCAATCCGCTTACGGCAAACCGCAAGTGAGGTATCGCCATGTTTTTTCACAAAAAGACGCCGCCCATGCCGGACACCGGCTACGACCCCGAGACCCAGTATCCCGCCATACGCGCCTCTATATGCACGGGCGAGAAGGTGGCGG
This sequence comes from Clostridia bacterium, assembly GCA_017648805.1. The sequence goes on along the minus strand of JAGCIC010000057.1, from coordinate 8,404 downwards.
GCTTCAGAAACAAAAAGGACGGGCATTTTACCGAGGTGATGCTGATCCGATCCCCCGAGGACGAGGAACGTTTCAGGAAGCTGTACAACGTGAAAGACCTGCCGACCGAATATTAGGAAGTGAGGACGGGTATGGCAAAAGTCAGGCTGACCGTGACCCACGGCGAATGCAGGTGCGGCTACCACAGACAGGGCGACGTCTTCGTGGTGGAGGACCTGTGCCCTCCCCTGTGCCACGAACTGTGGAACGCGGCCTATCCTTACGTTTTCGCGCTGCTTTGCGGCGCGGAACTGGATTCGGAAAACACGAAAAGCAAAAGCTTTGACGTGCGCTGTCCCGACGGAGGCAGAGTGGTCATCCACGGGGAGCTCGTGCCGGAAGATGAGATATACCTGCGCGTGAACAGGGACAACGTCGCGTCGCAGAAGGTGATGCTTAAAAACGGGGCATACCGCGCGGGAGAAGACGAGACCCACTTTTTTATGCGGATACCCAAATGAACCTGCCCGGCACGCGGGCGGGGCAAAACACGGACACTATGATTCAGGGAGCGTAAACATATGCGGCATCTCTCAACGCTAAGGCTCGAAACAGACAGGCTGATACTGAGACGATATACCCCGGACGACGCCGAAGCCATGTTCAGAAACTGGGCTTCGGACGGCGAAGTCACCAGATTCCTCACCTGGCCCGCCCATTCAAGCGCCGAGGTCAGCTTAAAGGTGCTGGAAAGCTGGATCGCCCGCTATGCCGAGGATAATTACTACCACTGGGCCATAGTGCTCAAGGAGCGCGGGGACGAGCCCATCGGCGACATCGCCGCGGTAAAACTGAACGAAGACACGCGCTGCGCCGAGATAGGCTACTGCCTGGGCAGAAACTGGTGGCACCGCGGGATAATGTCCGAAGCGCTCGGGGCGGTAACGGACTTTTTGTTCGGCTGCGTGGGCATGAACCGCGTGGAGGCGCGGCACGATACCAGAAACCCGAATTCAGGCAGGGTGATGCTCAAGTGCGGCATGAGATACGAAGGCACGCTGCGCGCTTCCGACCGCAACAACCAGGGCATCTGCGACATCTGCCAGTACGCGATTTTAAGGCAGGACTGGGAGGCCATGAAAAGCGCCTCCCCCGCATCTCAGAAGGAACGCCCGGAAGCCGATATCGAAATAGTCAGGATAGACGAAACCAGCGCTTTGCGGGTCGTGCCGCTCATCGCCGGGTTCAGGGTCGCGCTGCGCGCCTTCAGGGGCATCGTATCCGAGCCCGACACCGAACAGGCCCGGGAGGAAATAGCCGAATTCCTGGAGAAGGGTTATCCCGTGTACGCCGCCATAGAAGGCGGCGAAACGGTAGGCTACATTGTGTGCCGCATAGACGCGCCCTGCCTCTGGGTGGAGCACATTTTCGTGCGGGAGGACCATAGGCGCAGGGGCGCGGCGAGCCTGCTGTTCGGCAAAGCGGAAGAACTCGCCCGGGAAATGGGCGACGACACGGTGTACAACTTCGTCCACCCCAACAACGAGGGCATGATCGCCTTTCTGCGCTCAAAAGGCTACACGGTATTGAACATGCTCGAGATCCGCAGGCCCTGGACGGGCGAAAAGCTCGCATCGAAAGTACGCGTGGACGGAAATACGTTCGACTATTGACTGCTGACGGGAACACCCGGCGGAAACGAACGGTAAACGGAGGCGGCCATGATAAGATTCGCCGAAAGCCCGGATAAAAAAGAGTGGTATGCCCTCGACCACGGGCTTGCGGAAAAAGTATTTGACGAAAAAGTCAGGGCCCGGCAGTGCTATGTGTGCACTGAAGACGGAAAGATAATAGGCATACTGCGCTTCGGGCTGTTCTGGGACAGCGTCCCTTTCTGCAACATGCTGTACATAGACGAACGGTACCGCTGTCGCGGATACGGAAAGCAGCTCATGGAGCGCTGGGAACAGGACATGAAAAACGCGGGCTTCGACATGATAATGACGTCCACCCAGGCGGACGAAACAGCGCAGCATTTTTACCGAAAGCTGAGCTACAAAGACGCCGGCGGGTTTGTGGTGGATGTGCCGGGGCATGAGCAGCCGACGGAACTGATAATGATAAAGGCGCTCTGAAGAACCCTGCAGCCCGGATCCGGAAAAAACCGTCGGGCGCCGAAAGCCTTAATGAAAGGACGAACATATGAAGTTTTTTGATTCCTTCGTTTCCTGCACCGCCGCGGGCAGCGGCAGCCAGAACTGGTTTTCTGCGGGCGGCCCGGACGAAAAGATCACCTGCCGGGTGTATTACAAACTCTCCCGCGGCACCAAGGAATGCGCGCTTCTGTACTCCAACCTGATCGACTCCACCTACTCTGACGGCAGCCACAGCCACGCGAATTTCGTGCCCGGCAGCTGGACTGTACACGCGCTCAGGGCGGGAAGGGTACCTTCGTGCGGTACGGAAAAAAGCGCCGAACCCGACATGTTCGTGCCCGTCACGTTTGACGGGCAGGGCGGAAAACAGGTAAATCCGGGCGAGCTCTTCTGTTCCGACCCCTTCCCCTTCCCCGCGGACAAGGGCGAATACATGTGCGTGGAAATGACGTTTTCCGGCAGGCGCGTACCCTGCCACACGGAGAGCCTGCTGCCCGCTTTCCGCCTGGAAAACGGCAGGTGGACACGCTCTACCGAGATCCCCTTCCCCTCCATGGTGGGCACAGGGCGCGCGAACGAGACGCGGGTGGGCTTTATCGGCGACTCCATCACACAGGGCATCGGCACCCCCGACAACTCCTACACCCACGTGGCGGCGCACGTTCAGGAGGCGCTGGGCGAAAACTGCGCCGTATGGAATCTGGGTCTCGGCTTCGGGCGCGCCCACGACGCGGCACTGGACGGCGGCTGGCTTTACAAGGCGCGGCAGAACGACGTGATGTGCGTGTGCTACGGCGTGAACGACCTGTTCCAGCTGGGTGACACCGAACTGCTTAAGCGCGACCTGACGTATATAGTTAGGACGCTGAAGCAGAGCGGGCTAAAGGTGCTCATACAGACCGTGCCGCCCTTCGATTACGCCCCGGAATTCAGGGACAGGTGGCTCTCGGTAAACGAGTACATAAAAAACGAACTGGTTAAGCAGGCAGACGCGATGTTCGACAACGTGCCCGTGCTGAGCAGGAGCGAAAACGAACCCTGGCTGTCCCGCTACGGCTCGCATCCGAACGCGGAGGGCAACGCCGCCTGGGCCGAAAAACTGCTGCCCACGCTTAAAAAACTGCTGTAGATGCTGAAACAAAAAGGGCTGTCCGTTCCCGGACAGCCCGTGTTTTATTTCGTTTATATTTCCCTTATCCTCTTGTTGAACACCATCATAAGCGCGGTGACCGTGAATCCCAGCGCGCAGCACGCCAGAAGCGCCGTGCTGCCCCAGCTTCCCAGCACCGCGCCCGCCAGCACGGAGGCGATGGGTATCATGCCCTGGGAGCCGATGCTTATCAGGCTGGTAAGCTTGCTCAGTTTGTCGCTGTCCACCACCCTCATAAGCACGGTACTGGCGGGGATATTTATGAAGGAGATCAGCACGCCCGTCATCAGACTGCCGATGGAGAAAACTATCAGGAAGGCATTAACGGACGCGCCCCTGTCCACCAGCAGCCAATAGCCCACCGCCAGAAGGATCATCACGGCCGACATGGCGCAGAGCCTGAGGGCGTTGGCAAATCCGCACTTGTCCGCCGGCTTGCGGGCGGAAAGTACCGCCGCCCCCGCCAGCGAGCTCACCCCGATGCATACGCTGAATACGGAAGACCAGAGTTCGGGCGTGAGCACGCGGTCAAACAGGTATGAGGGCGCCTGCGCCAGATCCGTTTTTATGAAATACGGCAGGAAGTTGCCCGTCACGGGGGCGAAGAAAAAGTTTATGAACAGTATCGAGCCGACCATGGCGAGGATCGCCTTTTTGCTCTTAAGGTAATTTATGCCTTCCCCCATGTCCTTGAGCGCCAGGCGCAGGGTGAGCTTTTCTTCCGAAGGACGGTGCTCGCAGCGTATGAACATCTCCGACACGCCGGACGCCACGTAGCTTAACCCCACCATGAAGAACAGCGCGTAAACGGGCAGCGCGGCGTAGAGTATGCCCGCCAGGATTATGCCCAGTATCCCCTCCAGGGAGCTTTTTATGGAGATGTAGGCATTGGCCTGCTGCAGCTGTTCCCCGTCCAGTATGTCGGGAAACAGCGCCCCTGACGCGGGCGAGAACACGCCGCTCACCGCGTTGCCGATCATGCCCAGAGCGAACAGGATCGCTATGTGCGCGTCCGCGCTCTTGAACAAAAGCATGAACGCGGTGGCCAGAAGTATCACGCCGCCCTTTACGTAGTCGCATATGTACATGATCTTCGCTTTGTCGAAGCGGTCACCCATCACGCCGCCTATGGGCGTGAACACCAGCATCGCCACGCCGCACAGCGCCAGGTACAGCCCCTGCAGAAACGCGTTGTTGCCGCTGATGTCAAGAATGTAGAAGCTTACCGCGAAGCTGTAGAGTATCGAACCCAGTTCCGATACCAGCGCTCCCAGGAACACCAAGCGGAAATTGCGGTTCAGAAATACGTTTTGTCTTTTTTCAGTTTCCATCGTTTGTCAGTTCCTCCCATTTCGCGGCCAGTTTTTCGTTTTTGGCCAGTTCCAGCAGGTTTTTCACGCTGCTTTTTACCGTGCTGCCGAAAATGTCTATGAACACCGTGTCTTTCGTATTGTCGCCGAAGCGCGCTGTCCTTAAGCTGTAATCCGGCATGGAATCGAACGTGAGCGCTGCGCCTGCCGCCTGTCTGAGCGTGTCTTCCGCTTCCTGCGCAAGCCCGGCGCGGGACTGCACGTGACTTAGCAGCGCCAGCATCTCCGCGCGGGCCTTTTCCAGCGCGTCCGGTTTTTCCTCCAGCCTGAGCCCGCTGAGAAAATCAAGCCCCCACTTTACCGCCGCCAGCGCCGAATCCCAGTCTTTCCGGGCGCAAAGCACGAACACATAGCTGCCTACCGTGTCGAAATAATTCGCCACTGTCCTGATCAGCGCGGAGGACAGGTACGGCACGGCTTCTTCCGTTCTGCCCATGAAGATCGCAAGGAGCGTTCCGATCTCGCTGTCGAATATATCCGAGGCGTTATTGGTTTTGAACACTTCCAGGCATTGTTCGTATTCCCCCATCAAACCCAGCGTAACGGCTATCTCGCTCAGTATGGATGCCTCGCTGACTTTTTTATCCTCCGACTGCCCGATCAGCAGCCTCGCCTGTTCCAGCAGCTCCCGCGCCCGGTCAAGCAGCGCCTTATCCTTGCCGCTCATCCCGAAAACCAGATAGATCTCGGCGCATCCATGCACGGCGGTGAAGGAATGGGGATATTTTACCAGCAGCTTTTCCGCCTGGGAAAGCGCTTCCGGGTCCATTGTCCTGCAGTAATCCCCCAGGCGCTTAAGCGCGCTTTCCAGGCGGTTGTCGCTCAAGCTGTATCCCAGAAGCGCGTCCACAGAGGTGTCGAAAAAGTCCGCCAGTTCCACTATCAGGTTAAGTTCCGGCTGGGACAGCCCGCTTTCCCACTTGTACACCGCCCCCACCGTCACTCCCAGCGCCTCGGCCAGGTTTTCCTGGGTCATATGCTTTTGTTTGCGCAGGGAACGGATGTTTTCGCTCAGCCTAAGCTTCATTCGCAGCGCCTCCTTTGGTGTTTGCACTGTAATTATAACAGTCCCGTGCCGGGAATGGAAGTCACTTATAATACTGATCGGATAATATTTTTTATACCAACAGTATGGTTTTTGGCCTACAAAGCCAAAAACGGCGTTCCCGGCTTTTCTTTTCGGCGTTTGTCCTGTATAATACCCGCATAAATCAAGTGCCGCGGAGGATCAAATGCTTTTCAGAAAAGCCTGCCGGGATGACGCCGATGCCGTATCCGCCCTGTACAGTGCAGTCAAAGGGACCCGTTTCTGCGTGTGGAACGACTTGTACCCTGGAGTGGAAGAGATCGAAGGCGACCTCGCCGCGGGCTGCCTGTACGTGCTGGAGGACGCGGGAGAAGTGATAGGCGCGGTCTCAATAGTCCCCGAAAACGAGACTGACGGTTTCGGCTGCTGGCAGGTCAGGCAGAACGCCCGGGAATTCGCCCGGGTGGCGGTCAGACCGGACCGCCAGGCACAGGGCCTTTCATATCTCCTTATAGACGGCATATTGCGGGAGCTGCGCGCACGGAATGCCGCCGCGGTCCATATCACCGTGGCAAAAGGCAACGTCCCCGCGCGGAAACTGTACGCAAAAACCGGTTTCGAGATCCGCGGGGAAGCGGACATATTCGGCGGCAGCTACTTCCTGTGCGAACTGGTACTCGCTTCGGAGGGCGGCAAAACATGAATATCGAAAGCAACATACTCCGGCACTACCTGAAAAACGTTTACTTCATAACCGGCACGGCGTACGCAGGCAAGTCCACAATGGTAAAGCTGCTTTCCGAACGCTACGGCCTGATCTGCTGCGGCGAAAACTATCACGCCCGGGCGTCAGACACGGTGGCGGCACCCGAATACCAGCCTGACATCAGCTGGCTGAATTCCCTTACGGACTTCAGACAGTTCGTGCTGCGCTCCCCCGAAGAGTACGAGCGCTGGGTGTATTCGGTGGCGCGGGAAGCCGCTCAGTTCGAGGTGGCGGAGCTCATCTCGATCTCAAGGGACCAAAAGGTGATCGCGGACACCAACATCCCTTTGGACATACTGCGGGAGATATCGGACTACAGCCGGGTGGCAGTGCTGCTCTCGCCCCAATCGCTGAGCGTGGACAGGTTTTTTGACCGCGACGACCCGGAAAAACGCTTTCTGCTGGACGTGATAAACCGCTGCCCCGACCCCGCAGCGGCTATGGAAAACTTCAACAACGGATTAAGGCTCATAAACAGCCAAAGGCACTTCGACGAATACGCGGAGAGCGGGTTTTTTACGCTCTTAAGGCCGGAAGGCGATAAAGATACGCGGGAAGAAACGTGCCGAAAGCTTGCCGAACACTTCGGTCTCACCGTCTGACACCGAGTGGGATATATGGACGCCTTTTTCGACGCACGGGACGAAAACTGCCGGATAAGGACAAATACACCTTCTTCGCGATGAAGCGGGTGACGGGCGGAGAGTGCGCCCTTAAGCCGAGCGACCGCGAAAAGCCGACCGTGGGCCGCCGCGACATATCCACCGGCTGAACGCCTATCACGGGACACAGAAAAAGAGGCCACATTTTGCGGCCTCTTTTGTGCGCTCATCCGGTTATCTGGTGGCGCATATCAGGTCTATATCGGTTATGGCGATGTTGTACTCGCCCACGTCGTAACCGTCCATAGTCTGCTTGAAGTAGGTGTCGGTCACGGTCACCTTAAGGTCGATTTTGCCGCTTAGATCCGGTCCGATCAGGTCGCCGTTAAAGTAGAATACCTGCTCGTCCATGACATCCGCCATGGTGTAATAGTATTCTCTGCCGTTCACGGTGACGGTAATTGCCTTGGGACGCTGGTTGCGGGCCCAGGAGGTCTCGCCGCTGTGCTGCATGCCTCCCTTGATGGCGATGCCGTAGGCGGACACTCTGCTGTCGGTCACGCGCCATATACAGCCCACGTAGTCGTTCAGCCGGTAGCCCTTGGAACCCTCCACCCATTCGGTGGACGATTTGTTGTCGAACGCCCTCTCCGGCTTGTAATCGTAGTACTGATTCGTGAGATGGCTGCTCTCGTACACCTTCTCCTTCACCATGCTGCTCATCTGGCCCGCCTTGGAGGTGGTGAAGGCGTACTGGGCGCAGATCAGGTCGATGTCGTTTATTGCGACATTGTACTCGCCCACGTCGAGGCCGCCATTTGTCTTCTTGAAATATGTGTCGGTTACGGTGACCCTGACGTCCAGTTCGCCCGCGGAGTTGGGACCGATCAGGTCGCTGAAGTAGAACACCTGCTCATCCATCTTGTCGGCCATGGTGAAGTAGTACTCCCTGCCGTTGACGCTGACGGTTATCGCCTTGGGGCGCTGGTTCCTTTCCCAGGAAGTCTTGCCGTTGTACTGCATGCCGCCCTTGATGGCTATGCCGTACGCCGCGATGCTGCTGTCGTTCACTCCCCATACGCAGCCCACGTAGTCGCCCAGCTTGTAGCCCTTGGAGCCCTCGACCCAGTCCGTGGTCTTGTTGTTGTCAAAAGCACCTTCCGGCTTGTAGTCGTTCCACTGGTTGGTCAGGTGGCTGCTCTCGTAGACGCGCTTCTTTGAAAGCTTGTTCGTTTTGTTGGCCCTGACAGGGGTAATGAGAGAAATGTCGTATGTATCCAAAGGAATAACATAACCCGGAGCAGGTGAGGGTGTGGGTCTTGGTGTGGGAGTGGGTGTGGGGGTCGGTGTGGGG
>JAGCIC010000056.1 GCA_017648805.1 Clostridia bacterium | reverse complement strand
TTTTTACGCTGCCTGTTTTTCGGCTTTCTTTCTGCCTCTGAAGGGGTGCAGGATCCTGTTCAGGCGGTTGCGGCGTTTTTCCCGAAGGGCGAGGCGGTCACCCAGGTCCCTCGCGCCCACGCCGTACACCAGGTACAGTATCAGGCCGCTCACCAGCATTATGAACACGGTGGAGGCGTTGCGGCGGCCGGAAGCGTTGATGTTGTAGCCCTCGCGGCCCTCTTCGTGGGTCATGTTCTGTATGACCATGGCGTAGGATTTGCCGTACGGCGAAGCGAACGTGGCGCTCATGTCGTACTCGGTGAACAGGGCGTTGAAGTTTAGGGCGAACACCGCCAGCACGCTGGGCAGCACTATCGGCAGCTTGACCCTCAAAAACGTCACCAGCGGGCTCGCGCCCAGGTTCCTCGCCGCGTCCTCAAGCTCGGTGTCTATCGCGTAGAACGCCGCCTTTATCATACGTATCGCGAACGGCAGCTTGACCACCGTGTACGCCATTATGATCAGGAAGCGCACGTTTTCCTTATAGTACAGGTTGAAGTTCACGTCCAGAAGCGTGTTGCCCGCCACGCCTATGGAGAACCAGTTGGGACTGTTGTAGAAGGTGCGGTAGCTGTAGCAGATCAGCACCGTGGGCAGCAGCCAGGGCAGCAGCATGCAGTACTCCAGGAAGGTGGAGCGCTTCTTGCCCTTATGTTTAAATATGTAGTTGACCACCACCACAACTATCACGCAGGCCAGCGCGGCGGCGACGGCGCTCAGTATAAAGCTCAGCCTTATGCCGCCCAGAGTGTCGGCGTTTGAGAACACGCCGCTTATGGAGCCCTCCCTCACCCGGTATTTGCCGCGGCTGGTCAGGTAGGAGTAGTCCTGCTTGCCGAAGTAGTTTATCAGCGTCCACTCGCCCAGGTCCAGCGCCTTGGACTGTATGGCGGGATAGTTCTGGAACGAGAACAGTACGATCATCACCACCGGCGTCATGTAGATTATGAACAGCACGTAGGCGTATATATGCGCCAGCACGTTGGCCGCGGGATTGGTGATCTTCTGTTTCTGCAGCTTGGCCTTGGTCTTGCTCACGCTTAAGTAGTGCCCCTTGCGCTCATAGGCGGAGAGCACGGTAAGCAGGATTATGGTGAACAGCGCCAGTATCACGCTCATCAGGGCGGCCCTGGCCTGGGGGAACGCTTCCTCCGCGGACGACGAGCCCGCCAGACGCACTATCTCTGGGTTTATGGAGTTGTATCCCAAAAGCGTAGGCGCGCTCATGGCGCACAGGCCGGTTATGAATGTCATTACCGTCAGGGAAAACATGGTGGGCAGCAGCGTGGGGAACACTACCCTGAGCAGCACCTTGAAGGGCTTTGCGCCCAGGTTGCGGGCAGCTTCCACGGTGTTGTAGTCTATGCTCCTTAACGCGTTTCTAAGAAACAGCGCATGGTTGCTGGTACAGGCGAAGGTCATTGTGAACAGCACCGCCCAGAAGCCCGAAAACCATCTTTTTTCCATGCCCGGAAACAGTTTCGCCAGCCAGGTGGTGAGCATTCCGTTGGAATCGTACAGAAACATGTAGCCCGTGACCAGCGCGATACCGGAGTAGATCAGCGTGGTCATGTAGCCCATGCGCAGTATCTTTGCGCCTTTTATGTCGAAATACTCCGTGAGCAGCACTATGCTTATGCCCACCACGTTGACGGTGACGGTAAGGCACACCGCCAGCAGCAGGGAGTTCAGCACGTACTTGGGCATATTGCCCGCAAGGAAGAACTTGACCACCGCCCAGGGGTCGCTTTTGTCGGCGGTGAATATCTGCGAAATGGTGTTTATGCAGGGTATCACCATGAAGCACAGAAACAGCACCACGAAGAACGCCACGCAGAACACCTTTACCAGCGTCGCGCCGAATTTCTCGGCGCCGGAGGCTTCCTCGCCCAGCTTGTAGCCTTGCATGACTTACCTCCTTTATGCTTTGGCGGGATAGCTCATTATATCCCTGGGATGCATGGACAGAGTCACCTGCTGTCCGGGCTGGTAGATGGCTATGCCGTCGTTCTTCTCCACCGCCTTCAGGCGCTGGCCGTTCACGTCTATAAAATACTTGAGGTACAGCCCGTAGTATTCCACGCTCTCTATCACGCCCTCCAGCTTCATGGCGCTCTCCTCGGAGCTGTTCACCCTTAAGCGCTCCAGGCGGATAAAGTGGTTCATGCCCTCGCCCAGCTTTAATCTGGAGGCGATGTCGCCGGTCAGGGGGTTGATATCGCCTATAAAGTTGCACACGAACTCGGTGGCGGAATGGTTGTATATCTCGTTGGGAGTGCCGATCTGCTCTATGAAGCCCTTGTTGAACACGGCGATGCGGTCGGACAGGGTCAGCGCCTCCTCCTGGTCGTGGGTGACGTAAATGGTGGTGATGCCGAACTTCTTCTGCATTTCCTTGAGCTCGTTCCTTAACTGCACCCTCAGTTTGGCGTCAAGGTTGCTCAGGGGCTCGTCCATGCAGATTATGGCGGGGTCGGTCACCAGGGCGCGGGCGATGGCCACCCTCTGCTGCTGGCCGCCGGACAACTGGCTCACCGCCTTGCCCAGCTGTTCGTCCGTCAGGTCCACGCGCCTGGCGATCTCCCTCACCTTGGCGTCCAGTTCCTTGCCCGTGTAATGGCGCTGGATATCCTCGCCCTTTTTGTCCGTTTTGCCGGAAGGTATCTTTTTGAGCTTCAGGCCGAAGGCGATGTTGTTGTACACCGTCATGGAGGGGAACAGGGCGTAGGACTGGAACACTATGCCTATGTTGCGCTTTTCGATCGGCACGTTGGTGATATCCGTGTTGTTGACGAACACGTTGCCGGCGGAGGGCTGTATAAAGCCCGTGATGGTGCGCAGCGTGGTGGTCTTGCCGCAGCCGCTGGGGCCCAGGAAGGTGAAGAACTCGCCTTCCTTCACATCCACGTTTATGCCGTGCAGCGCCTCAAAGGACCCGAACCGCACGTATATGTCCCTTAGCTCGATCATAAAAAAGACTCCTTCTGTATGGGTTTTTTGCGTTCGCGGGAAGAAAAACCTGCTGATTTTTCTTCCCGCGAACACATGTTTTCAGGGAGAATAACGCATAAATGGCGGGGGAAAAGCTCCCCCGCCGTGTAATAGCCGTTTACTTCTTCTGGGTCAGGGTCGCCCAATCCAGGTTGTCCCAATCGGGCTCGGCGGGAGCGTTGGCGTCCGCCCAGTAGAAGCCCAGGTTGGTCATGATGTTGGTCCACTCGGCGGAGTGCGCGGCGACATAGGCGGCATAGGTCATGTCGGTGCCTTCCACCTTGTTGAGGGCGAAGTTCTTGAGCCTGTAGATGCCGGGGATGTCATCGCCGTAAACTTCTTCAACAGCCACTTCATTGCAGGGGAAGGAGTCAAACTCGTCCGCCCAGGAAGCCTGAACTTCGGCGGAAGCGAACCACTCGGCGAAAGCCTTGACGGCCTCGGTCTGCTCCTCGGTCCTGCCTTCGCGGTCGATGATGCCGATGTACTCGGCGATGTAGTAGGTGCCGTCATCGATCTCCATCAGCTCCCAGTTTTCGGGCTCGAGAGCGCCGATCAGGGGATGCTCGCTTATAGTGGCGGCGGCGTCTACCTTGCCGTACAGAGAGGAGGAATAGAAGGTGACGATGGCCACGTCGCCCCTGTTCAGGGGATCAAAGCCGTAAGAGTCGCCGGTGAAGATGCCGCCCGCGCAGTACGCCCACAGGGTCTTCCAGCCTTCGATGGAGATGCCGCCCGCGGGAGATTCGGGATCGGCGTAGGGATAGAGCATGGCGGAGTTGATGTTGGAGTTGGTGGTACCGCCGACCTTGCCCTGGCGGTACCAGGTGTAGCCCGCGTTCACGATGTCGGACCAGTGCTGGAAGTGGAGCTTCTCGCCCTTGGTGCCGTAATCGTCGAGCCTGTAGAGCATGAGCACGTTCTGCACTACCAGACCGTAGGCCTTGCCCTCGTACTTGTAGTTGCCGACTTCGTCAGCCCAGGCGGGAGTCCAGTCCATGATGGACAGGCCTTCATAGTCGCCGTTGAGCAGGGCGCCCCAGCGGGTCTCGTTCAGACCGAACAGGATGTCGCCGTCCTTGTTTTCCTGGGCGCGCTGTATGGCGGCGGTGTCGCCGGAAATGACGGAGTTGTCATCCAGGGAGATGGAGAAGCCGGCCTTTTTCGCCTGCTCTACCAGCCAGGTGACGCGCTCGGTGGAGTTGGAGTTGGAATAGATGCGGATGGTGTAGCCGGAGTAGTCTTTTATGCCTTCGGCGAAGGCGAACACGCTTGCCAGCATGACCAGCGCCAAAACGATGCTGAGAAGTTTCTTCATTTTATGAAGACCTCCAATTGTATTTTCCCGCCAGGCGGGGTTATTTTCATTATATCACTTTTTGTGTTTTGTGTAAAGACGGCGCCTGTCCGTTTCTTGCGCATGTTTTTCGGATTTGTGCGCTTTGAGCTTGTAAGCGCGGCGGATTTGGCTTATAATAGCATAAGAAACAAATGTACGGAGGAGCAGTATGGAAAAGCCGGGCGTGGTGCTGTGCGGTCTGGGTTTCGGAGGCGCGTTCGCGCCCATATACCGGGACCATCCGGACGTGAAATTCATAGGTCTGTTCGATACAGACGCAAAAAAACTGGAGGAGACGGCCAAAACGCTGGATATCCCCCGGGTGTACGGTTCTTTCGAGGACGTGCTTAACGACCCTGAGGTGGACGCCGTGCACATAGTCACTCCCATCCCCCTGCACGAAAAGCAGGCGGTCATGGCGCTTGAAAGCGGCAAGCACGTGGCCAGCACCGTGCCCATGAGCCTCACGATAGAGGGCATCCGCGAGATCGTGCGCGCCAAACGGCAGAGCGGCAAGACCTACATGCTCATGGAGACCACGCTGTACACCCGCCAGTACCTGAACGCGCTTTCCCTGTACCAAAACGGCAGCCTGGGACATCTGCAGCTGCTTAGAGGCTACCATTACCAGGACATGGAAAACTGGCCGGAGTACTGGCTGGGCCTGCCGCCCATGTACTACGCCACCCACGCCATGTCCCCCATCGCGGCGCTGGCGGGCAGCCGCATAGAAAAGGTGGTGTGCTTCGGGTCCGGCACCATGCGCCCGGAATTAAGGTGCCGCTACGGCAACCCCTTCCCCGCCGAGACTGCGCTTTTGCGCTTTGAAAACGGGCTGGCGGGCGAGGTGACCCGCACCCTGTTCGAGACCGCGCGGGCGTACCTGGAAGGCTTTAACGCGTACGGCTCTAAGGCGTCCCTGGAGTGGGGCTTCAAGGACTCGGACGACCTGATAATGACCCGCCTTGACGTCAAGTCCCATCGCGGCTCGGGAACGCCCTGCGAAGTTTTAAGGTCCCCCGCCGTGTTCGAAAACCTGCCCGAGCCCATACGCCGCTACACCCTGGCAAACGGCCAGTACGACCCCATCCAGCCCGAAAAGTCGCTTACGAGCGGCGCGGCGGGCGGACACCACGGCTCCCATCCCCACCTGGTGCACGAGTTCATACGCAGCATAATAGAGGAACGGGAACCTGCGATCAGCCTTGAGTTCGCCTGCAACGTGAGCGCGGCGGGCATACTCGCCCACGCCTCGGCGCTGGCGGGCGGCAAGGAGATCGAGATCCCCCGTTTCGAATAACGGCCACTGATATTGTTAAAGGCGGTGAAAGCATGATAAAGAAGCTGGCTCTCTGCGGCGGCGAAAAGCTGTTTGACCACACCCAAATGCCCGACGAGCTGTTCCATTGGCCCATCATAACCGAAGAAGACGAGCAAAACTGCCTGGAAGTCATCCGCAAAAACAAGTTTTCCGGCACGGACATAACCCTTAAGTTCCAGGAGGAGTTCGCTTCGTGGCAGGGGCGGGATTACGCCCTGGCTTTCACCAACGGCACCATGGCGCTGTCCGCGGCCATGTTCGCCATAGGTCTCGGAATGGGCGACGAGATCATCTGCCCCACCAAGACCTACTGGGGCACCGTGTCCCAGGCCATCAACTTCGGCGCCAGCGCGGTGTTCTGCAACATCAACGAAAAGCTCAGCATGGACCCCGGCGACATCGAGCGCTGCATCTCTCCCCGCACCAAGGCCATAATGGTGGTGCACTACTTCGGCTATCCCGCGGACATGGACGCCATAATGCCCATCGCGAAAAAGTACGGGCTCAAGGTGATAGAGGACGTGTCCCACGCCCACGGCGCCCTGTACAAGGGCAGAAAAGTGGGCACCTTCGGGGACATCGCCGCCATGAGCATGATGAGCTGGAAGTCCTTCGCCGCGGGCGAACTGGGCATGCTGGTCACCGACGACAGGCGGCTGTACGAGCGCGCCCTCGCCTACGGCCACTACGAGCGCAACAACGAAAAGAACATCACCGACCCGGAGCTGCTCCCCTACGCCCACATAGCCCTGGGCGGGATAAAAGGCCGCGCCAACCAGCTGTGCAGCACTCTGGCGCTGGGCCAGCTCAAGCATTTCGACGATCGCATGGCCGAGATAGACAAAGCCATGCAGTACTTCTGCGACGGCATAGACGGCATAAAGGGCCTGCACCCCATCCGTCCCGAAAAGGGTTCCGGCTCCACCATGGGCGCCTGGTACCTGCCCCAGGGCACGTATAAGCCCGAGGAGCTGGGAGGGCTGTCCTCCGGCCGCTTCGCCGAGGCGGTCAGGCAGGAGACCGGCGGGCTGCACTGCTGGGAAGGCGGCAACTTCTGCCTGCACACCCACCCGTTCTTTAAGACATTCGACTTCTACAACCTCGGCAAGCCTTCCCGCATCGCGTTTGCGGACCGGGACGTCAGGGAGCTGGACGCAGCCTGCGCGCCCTCCGAGAAAATGTACTGCGTGTCCATACCGCCCTTCAAAAAGTTCCTGCCCGAGTGCATAGACAAGTACATAGAGGCCTACCGCACGGTGGCCGAGAACTACGAGCAGATACTGGAAGAAGACAGCAAATTAAACGGCGGGCGCTGGTACGGCGCCGACAACGCGTGACGGAGGCGCGGATATGATAATCGATATCCACAACCACGCGTATTACCACGGCTACAACGCCAAAAAGCTCGTGGACAACATGGACGAGTGCGGCATAGACAAGACCTGGCTGCTCACCTGGGAGACCCCTGAAAGCGAATGCAACCCTGAGGTGAGCTGGTGCGTCAGCCGCGCCACTCCCCTGGCCGCCGTGCCCCTGGACGCCACGCTGGAGTACATACGCGAGTACCCCGACCGTTTCACCCTGGGCTTCGCCCCCGACCCCCGCGACCCCTACGCTATAAACCGCCTGAAAGCCGCAATAAATTCTTTTGACGTGAAAATCTGCGGCGAAGTGAAGTTGCGCATGATGTACGACAACCCCGACGCCCTGCGCCTGTTCCGCTTCGCGGGAGAAAAAGGCCTGCCCGTACTGCTGCACTTCGACTACGAGTATGAAAGCGGCAAGCTCTTCCCCCGTCCCTCCTGGTGGTACGGCGGCGGCATAGACTGCCTGGAGCGGGTGCTGAAGCTCTGCCCCGGCACCGACTTTATCGGCCACGCCCCCGGTTTCTGGGCGCACATCTCCAAAGACGAACTGTACAAGACCGCGTCCTACCCGGACGGCCCCGTGGTCCCCGGCGGGGAAATAGAGCGGCTGCTGGAGACCTATCCCAACCTGTACTGCGACATCTCCGCCAACTCCGGCCTGCGCGCCCTGTCCCGGGATACCGAATACACCAAAGGCTTCCTGACCCGCTTCGGCACCCGCGTGCTCTACGGCCGGGACTACTACTACAACAAGCACCGGGAGTTCCTTGACTCACTGGGCCTCGAAAAGCGCATACTGGACGACATCTATTATAAGAATGCCCTGAGGCTGATCCACGAACTGTAAAGCCGCAATAAACCGCGTACCTCTTGACACGTGACCGCGCGTTCGCTATAATCATAGGCCGCGCGGCCGCGGTTTTTTGCGCGGCAAACGGTATGCCGCCCTCGCCGCACGCAGCTCTGACCCGGAGGTCCCCATGGCGAAGGACACCAAAGCACGCATACTTTCCGCAGCGCTGGACATGTTTTCACAAAACGGCTACGCGGGCACCAACATAAGGGAGCTCACCGCGTCCCTGGGGCTGGCAAAATCCTCCATGTACCGGCATTTCGAAAGCAAGGAGGCCATCTGGAACAGCCTGCTGGACGAGATGTCCGCCTATTATTCCGCGCGTTTCGGCTCCGAATCCAACCTGCCCCCCGTACCCGATTCCCTTGAGGAACTGGTGGACCTGACCATGCGGCTCTCCCGCTTCACCGTTGGGGATGAAAAGGTGGTCAAGACCCGAAAGCTGCTCTCCATCGAGCAGTTCCGCGACCCCCGCGCCCGGGAGCTGGCCACCAAACACTTCCTTACGGGGCTCACGGACATTTTTTCCCGCATCTTCGAGGGCATGGAAGCCAGGGGGCTGCTGGTAAAAGACGACCCAAAGATGCTGGCGCTTTCCTACACCGCGCCCATAAGCGCCCTGATCCGCCTGTGCGACCGGGAGCCGGACAATACCGAATGGGCGCTTAAGCAGATCGAGGCTTTCGCCCGCCACTTTACGGGCGTGTACGGCGTCAAAAACGGCAAATGAGCCGCTGCGTTTGTACGGACCCATAAAACCGATAACGAACCCGCATTCCCCCGTTCAGCCGCGCCCGCGCTTCAGGGGAACGCGATTTGATAAATACAACACATTTTCCGGAGGGATCACAATGAAAACACTCGGCACCCTGCAAAAACTGGCTAAACTCGGCAAGATCTTCAGCAGCATAGTGTTCGTATTCAGCCTCGTGGGCGGCATACTCTGCGCCGCGGGACTGATCAGCCTGCCCCTGTTCCCGGAAGGGCTCAAGATAGGCGGCGTCACCATCCACGGCTTTATCGAAAAGCACGCAGAGATCAGCATAAACACCTGCTACACGGCCATGGCGATAGGCATCGTTATATGCGCCGGGGAAGCGGTGCTTTCAAAGCTCGCCCAGAAGTACTTTGAGCACGAACTGGCTACCGGCACGCCCTTCACCTTCGAGGGCGCAGGCGAGCTCATGCGCCTGGGCATCTGCGCCGTATGCATCCCCGTAGGCACCAAGATCGTCTCGGACTTCGTTTACAGGGTGATGGCGCACTTCATGAAGGACGTGGGCGCGCTGTCCACCGGCGACACCGTTTCCTTCTCCCTGGGCATAATGATGATAGTCGCCTCCCTGCTGTGCAGGTACGGCGCGGAGCTCTCAAAGGAAGCCGACCTGCCCACCGAATACTCCCGCGGGGAATAGACAAATACATCCATGCCGGAAATACGGCTTATCGGCAGCGATGACCGCCGGGACATAAACCTGCCCAACCAGCCCTTCCCCCTGTTCGGAAGGCTGCTGCCCAAGTATGCCGACGGGCAGTGGACATACGAAGCGATCCTGTCCGACACAACGGAAGAAATGTGCTTTCCGGACGAAAACTACGACTTTGACCAAATGTCGTCCTCCTGCGCGTTCATAGGCGCCTACGACGGCGGCGCCTGCGTGGGGCTCGCCGTTATGCAGGACGCGCCTTTCCGCTATATGTACCTTTATGACCTTAAGGTGAACCGGGAATACCGCGGCAAAGGCGCCGCCGCAATGCTGATCGAAGCCGCGAAACGTGTGGCCCTGGAGCGCGGCTACAAAGGCATCTACACAATAGGACAGGACAACAACCTGGGCGCGTGCCTGTTTTACCTTAAAAGCGGCTTCCGCATAGGCGGGCTGGACACCGAAGTGTACAAAGGCACGAATCAGGAAGGCAAAAAGGACATGTACTTCTATCTGGACATCTGAATATAATGGCACCTCCCCGGGCCGCGCGGCTCACGGGGCGGTTTTTTTGTTCCCAAAGCCTCCCCGACAGCGCCGTGACCCGCCTTTTCCCGCCCCGCGCGCAGATAAATGGTGACAAGCGCTTCGGTATATGGTATCATTGACTCACAGGAGCGTCTGAAAGGAGCGGCCGTATGAAGAAGACGCTGCTGTTTATCTGTCTGCCGGCGCTTGCCTCGGTGACCGTCCCGGGCAGCGTGACGCATATAGGCAAGGACGCGTTCGGTGTGCTCAGAGCGGGCGACAGCGCGTTTACCGGGCCCATCGAGGGGCTCACCGTCACCGTTTGGCAGGGTTCCTACGCGGAACGGTACTGCAGGCAGAACGGGCTGAATTATAAGTATCCGGACGCGTAAAGCCCGCCGGGAGACCTGTGGCAAATAAATTATCCGCGCATCCGAATATCCGCCGGAAGACGCCGGCGGTCTTTTATTCACGCACGGTACGAAAATCGGCAGGTGACAAATTCTCTTTACTGTGATAAAATCTACATATGAAAACCCGCGCAAAGGAGGTCAAAACACGTGAAACGTTTTGCTTCGCTCATGCTGGCGCTGATACTGCTCCTGGGCGCTGTGCCCCATGCTTTGGCGGACGAACCCCACACCCACGTGTGGAAGGAAGTCAGCCGGGTGAACCCCACCTGCATAAACAGCGGCTACGTCACATATGTCTGTTCCTGCGGAGCCCGGAAGTCCGAAAACCTTTTAAAACTGGGCCACGACTGGGCGACCAAGGTCTACACGGGCTATGCCGACTGCGAACATTACGGCGTGTTTTACTGGGTGTGTTCCCGCTGCGGAGCGCACTCCGATACGGGCAACGACAAGCCGCTCGGGCACGACTGGGACGACGGCACCGTGACCAAAGCGCCCACTGAGACCGAAGAGGGCGAGATCACCTACACCTGCCGCCGCGACCCTTCCCACACCATGACGGAGGCCATCCCCGCCACGGGCAGCGGCGATAAAAAGCCCGCCCTCAAGCTGCAATGGCAGGACGCCGACCCCACGCAGCCCCTGGACCCCGGCGACGAGTGCGCGGTGCCCCTTTGGGTGAGCAACGCGGGCAACGTGACGCTTGACCTGGTGTACTACGCTGAATTTGCCGACGGCACCAAAGACAGCCGCGGCAAAGCGTCCGTAGGCGAGTTCGCCGACTTTGTGCCGGGCAAGGATGCCCATCCCGGCTTCGGTTACGGAGCCGTATCCGGACACGTGACCCCCGGCACCGAAACCGAAGAACTGCTGGGCACCGTCTCGGTGACCGTATGGGTGGCGGGCTGCGACCCCGAAACGGGCAAGGAACTGTGCGTGTCCAAAACGCTCACCCGCTCCTGGGACGTAGCCAGGGAAAGCGGCGGCGTGCACCCCGCCTTTGTGGCCGGCGGTTCCTGGGCGGAAGAAGCGGGCAAGGGCAAGGGCTTTGACGGCGCGATAGTGGAGTACACATTGAGCGCGCTCAACACCGGCGACTGCCCCCTCACTTTCAAGCCCAACGTGGGCGGCGACGCGGTATACGTAAACGGCCCGTCCGGTCCGCTGCCCGTGAGCAGCCTTGTCACCCTGGAACCCGGCCAGTCCTTCGAATACGGCGTGCTGGGCAAAGTAAAGCAGGACCCCCACGTTAAAAACATGCAGTTCTACGCGGGCAGGACGCTGAGAGCCGAATATACCGACAATAACGGCGAAAAGCAGGATGATATCGCACAGTACGTGGAGATAACCTTCCCCCTCACTTCTCCCGACACGGTCCCGCACCCGGCGCTCAGCGTGAGCGCTTCCTGGGCGGATGACGCGGGCGAGGGCAAGCGTTACGCCAGCGCGATGGTGGAATACGTGATCACCGAGACGAACACCGGCGACTGCCCCGTATACAACTGGACCAGCAACAGCGAAACGGTTATCGTGGGCCCGGGCGGACCCGTGCCGACGTTCTCGGAATACGTACTTTTGCCCGGCGAATCCGCCGAACTGACGGTGCACGATATAGTCGGAAACAAAAACGCGGAAAGCGGCATTTTCGAAAGCTTCTGGATGACCCAGGCGGAATACACCGATACTGACGGCGAAAGAAAACCCTTCACCTCCAATATGGCGCAGATCTCCTTCCCGCTGACCGCGCCGGAAGACCCCGTGCCTAATGAAGACGACCTGAAATTCCATCTTGAGATCACCTGGGACGGGGACGAGGGCAAGGGAAAAAGGTATGAAGGCGCCGTACTCATGACCCGGTTCAGGTGTACCAATTTAAGCGACATAACGCTGTTCTGGTACTGCTATTCCGGCAAAAACCTGTCCAATGCCGTCGGTCCCTCCGGCGCCCTCGCGCCCGGAAACACGGCGGAGCTTTTGCCGGGCGAGTTCGTCACGTTCGATTACTCGTTAACCGTATCCCCCGAACAGGCAGAAGCAGGGCTCTTCAGCGGCGTTTTCGGTGAATCCGCCTATTATTACGGCGATGACGACGGATCTATTAATTACGTGATCTCCAACCCGGCATACGTCAACATTCCACTCACTGGCCTGAACGGTGAAAGGCCCGAAAACGATCACTGCAGCCTGACCCTGAACTCTCTGGGCGGTGCCCGGGCGGATTACACGCTTTACACCTGCGGCGAACACATATCTGCCGCCAAAGAAGCGGAAAAACTGTGCTTGAGCGGCGATCACGCCGGAGCCGCGCTGCTTTGGCGCGCGGAGCTGGAGGCGCAGTATGCTTTACTGGAGGAGGCGGCGCCCGAAGGGATAAGGGAGACCATCACCGCGGCCAAAGATGCGCTGTTTGAGTACGCCGACAGCGTAAGCCTGCTGTTCGGGGACGAAAAGGCGGCGGATATGCTGCGCCTCAGGTGCGCAGAATTGTGCTGCGTGATGCGCACCGCGCCGGACGCCCTGCCTTCGAGCCTGACGGGCATTTATGAAATAACCGGCGCTTCCGAAAGCTTTGACGCGTGCGGCGTCAGTATTGGCCCGCTGAGCGGCAGCGAAAGCATCGTCACGGAATACTATTCCGGCATAGCCCGGAAAGCGTTCACCGAAACCGGGTACTTTTACGAAAACCTGCCCGCCGCACAGGCGGAAACATTCTACCTGCGGGGCACGGCCGTATGGTCCGGCGCGCTGGACGAGACCGTCAGGACCGTATACAGGTCCGCGGGCGCGGACATACGGCCGCTCATCGCCGCCTGGAGCATGGCCCTCACGTATCTGTGCGAGGCGGACGAGAAGCTGTATACCATGTTCTATCCCTCCGATCCCGCTCCGGTAAAGGAACACACCATGGACCTGTACAGGGAAGCCGCGCTGCTGCTTGGCGGCAGGTACTAATCTTATAACGCGCGGACCGCCTGCTCGCCTGCCGGCGGTCCTTTTGCGTCCCGATCCGCTTAAGAGCGCCTTTTCTCCCCCATCCGCACCCGGATCACGCCTCACCGCTCAAAAAAAGGTGACAAGTGTCATAAACTATGATAAAATCTACGTAAGAACCCGTGACAAGGAGGAAATCATGAAACGTTTTGCCGCGCTCATGCTGGCGCTTTTACTGCTTCTGGGCGCTGTGCCCTCTGCCCTTGCGGACGGACCGCACACCCACGTGTGGATAGAAGTCAGCCGCGTTGACCCCACCTGCACCGCCGGCGGTAACGTCACATATGTCTGCTCCTGCGGAGCCCGGAAATTCGATATCCTGCCCGCCCTGGGCCACGAGTGGTCGACAAAAGTGTACACGGGCTATGCGGACTGCATCCATTACGGCGTGTTTTACTGGGTGTGTTCCCGCTGCGGCGCGCACTCCGACACGGGCAACGACAAGCCGTTAGGGCACGCCTGGGACGGGGGCATGCTCACCACAGCGCCCACCGAGATCGAGGAGGGCGAGAT
>JAGCIC010000055.1 GCA_017648805.1 Clostridia bacterium | reverse complement strand
TTTTTGCGCGGGTTATAACGCGGATATAGAAATCGGTCAGCTTATCGAAAAGCGTATGCACAGCATCAGGGCAGAGATAGAAATCGATGAGCGAGTTTTCCATCCCGCATATGCTCCAGCATCGCTCAAATAAGAAATAAAACCAGTAGGCTACCCGGTATCTTCCGTCTGGCGGGGGAGACGCAGGGATCAGCCCCGGATAATCGGCGCTCGGGAAGTCGGCAAGCAGGAGATTGATCTCAGTTTCCAGATCGTCGATGACCCCATCGTTGTCCAGGGCGGCGCCCTGGCTGATCGTATCCCTGTAACTCCAGCGGTATGAGGGATCGTCCGACGGAGCCGTATGCGTGCCCGGAAGGTTCAGCGGGATCATCTGAGCGTCCATGGGGCAGCATGACAGCAGCTCGGCCACGGCAGCGCGCTTCGTTTCGTCAAAGCTGCCGGAGTTGATCCATACGTGAAAAAGCAGCGGCACGCGCTTTGCCCGTCCTTTTCCCTCTATGACCTTGATCAGGTCTTCGCGAAGTAACGGTTTTAAATCCATCTGACATTCTCCGGAGCTTTTTTATCGATCCCTGCGGCACACCGGTTGATACTCGACCATATTCTGATTATATGATAAGGCTGAATAAAGTCAACCATATATTTAGCAAAAAGATGAAAATGGCAGTATCAGAGCTGCCTGATGAACTATTTGAAACGCTGCGAGGAGCACATCGCCATATTTAGCATCCATGCGGCATATCATACCGCAGCATCATCGGGAAATCGCAAACCTGCAGATACGGGAGGATCATTGCGGCTGCAAAAAACAGGACACCGCGGATTTCCGCGATGTCCTGTTTGTATGGCGTGAAATTACTTGATCTCGATGGTGGCGCCGACTTCGGCGAACTTCTTCTTGATCTCTTCGGCGGCTTCCTTGGCCACGTTCTCCTTGAGGGTCTTGGGAGCTTCGTCTACAACAGCCTTGGCTTCCTTCAGGCCCAGTTCGGGGCACACTTCGCGGACGACCTTGATGACCTTGATCTTCTCGGGGCCAACTTCCTTGAGCACCACGTCGAACTCGGTCTTCTCTTCAACAGCCTCAGCGGCGGCGGCGGGGCCGGCGGCTACGGCAACGGGGGCGGCGGCAGAAACGCCGAACTTCTCTTCCATGGCCTTTACCAGGTCGGCCAGCTCGAGAATAGTCATGCCTTCAACGGCAGAAATGATCTCCTGAATATTCATGATAAACCTCCAATTATTTGTTAGGTAAGATATGGATTATTCTTCACCGGCCAGCTTTTTGCGGTAGGCCTCTACCAAGCGGGCGAAGCTGCTTACAGCGCTCATCAGGCTGCCCATGAAGCGGGCGATAAGCACTTCCTTGCTGGGCAGCTCTGCCAGAGCCTGCACGCCTGCGGCATCCAGATACGCGCCGTCGCACGCGCCGCCCTTGATGGCGAGCTTCTTGGTCTTCTTGCCGTATTCAGCGGCGATCTTCGCGGGAGCGATCATATCCTCGTAGCCAAAGGCCACGGCGGTGGGACCCTCCAGCAGGGCTTTGAGCTGCTCTCCGTAGGGAGTATTCTCGGTTGCCAGGTGGATCATGGAATTCTTGATGACGGTGTATTCGACGCCGGCCTTGCGGAACTCATTTCTGAGCGCGGTATCTTCGGCCACCGTGAGACCCCTGAAATCCACCAGAACCACGGTGGACGCCTTGCTGAATTTTTCCTTCAAAGTTTCAACGGCGGCCTCCTTGGCTAATCTTGCGGAAGACTTCTTTTCGTTTTCGGACATTATGTTGACACCTCCATTCCCGTCCAGCGTATTGACGGTAAATAAACGCCCCTGCGTTGGGCGCAAGGGCGGTAATCTCTCTTAAGAATTCAAGAAAAAACCTTCCGTCGCGCCTCGGCGGGCATCGGACTTGACTGTCCGGATTTACGCTTTCGCGCCCGCTGTCTGTGGCACAGGGCTTTTTACCGACGGATATTTTATCACCTGCAAGGTAAATAGTCAAGTTAAAGCTTGTTTAAGCCTTGAAAAATACAGGAAGTATTTGATATAATATCAGCAGTTTACAATCGGAGGAGATATGCCCGCTGCTTACAGGACCGCCGCGCTGCTAATGAGATATATTCTGGCCGCGCTGGGGGTATCGATCGCGTTCAGGAGTGCGTACATGGCGTTTGTTGATATGCGCCGTGCGGCGCGCATCCGCCGTCAGGAGGGAGAAAACTCCGCCGTGGCGGTGCTGTTCTGTCTGCCGTCGGATAAGCAGGGCAAAGGAAAACGCCTGCCCCTGACCCGCTCGGGCTGCGTGGGCAGCTCGTCCGGAGCGGACGTGAGCGTAAAAGACCGCGGGCTCAAGCCGCGCCATTTCGAATACGAGATCAGGGACGGAGTGATGGAAGTGACGCCCGCTCCGGGCGCGAAGGTCTCCAAAGTCAAGGCGGACGACGGCTCGCTTGTCGTAAAGCCCGGAGAACAGCTTCTGGCGGGCAAGGCGGTCGTATACTTTAAACTCATACGGCGGGCGGCGAGGCCCGTTTCACCGGGATACAGGCGGGTATACAGAAGAAAGGGCGGCAAATGAGGCTGTTCGGCCTGAAAAAAGACAAAACGCTCATAGAAGACTACAAAAAGCAGATTCACCGCGCCTATGAAATGCCGCTTATGATACTTATAATGGCGTTCCAGGCGGTGTGCATGGTGCTGATGGCGTTCAAGGACGGGGATGTCAACCGGTTCTGCCTTATCATGGCCTTCGCGCTGCCATTGGGCACATGGGGGCTGACTTACGGTATAAACAAACTGATTTACGCGGACAAGGCGCTCATCCTGCTCACCGCGTTCCTGGCGGGGCTGGGAGTCATAACGTTAAGAGCAGTGCTGACCTCCTCTGCTAAAGCGGTCTCCCAGGCCATGTTCCTGCCGCTGGGCTGTGCGTTCATGCTTATAGGTGCGCTCGGGATACACTTTATCCGCATAAGGGGCTGGATGGTATGGCTGATAATGGCGGCCTGCGCCGTGCTTATGGTGATGCCTTTCGGGTTCACCACCGCTTCCAGCGCCAAAAGCTGGATAAGGATAGCCGGTTACCAGATGCAGCCATCGGAGTTCGTCAAGCCCGCGCTGGTGGTTATCCTGGCTTACGGATTTACCAGGGGAAGCCGAATTAACGACTGGTTCGCCTACGGCGTGTACGCGGCGGCGCTCTGCGTGATACTGCTTTTTCAGAGGGACCTGGGCGCGGTTCTGCTGTATTTTCTGCTGACTGCCGCGATGTTTGCCGTGGGTACGGGCAGGTGGAAGCTGGCGCTGACAGGGATGGCGCTCGCGGCGGTCATAGGCGCGGTGTTCGTATACTACGCGGACAAGATCCCGGGCTTTTCATACCTTTCCGCCCGCATAGATATCTGGAGAGACCCCTGGAACAGCCAGAGGGAAGAGAGTCGCCAGATAGTGCAGGGGCTCATGTCAATTTCCAGCGGCGGGCTGTTCGGCGCAGGACTTGGCCTGTCTGCCGCGCGGAAGGTAGCCGTGGTGGCGTCGGACTATATTTTCGCAGCCATATGTGAGGAGTTCGGCCTGGTGTTCGCGTTCTCCGTGATCTGCGTTTACGCGATGATCCTTTTGCGCGGCTGTTCGGCGGCGATGAGCGCCCGGGGGAAGTTTTACGCCCTGGCGGCGTTCGGCGGCGTATTCGAACTGACCAGCCAGATGCTGCTGATAGTGATGGGCAATCTGCACATAGTGCCCCTGACCGGTGTCACGCTCCCCTTCGTGAGCGAAGGCGGCAGCAGCCTGTGCGGAAGCATGATGCTCATGGGGCTCGTGCTGGGCGTGAGCGCCCTGAACGCCAAAGACGAGTATGACGACCTTAAGACCCTTGAAATGCGGGGCGGGAGGCTTAAGCTGTGAAGCGGATAAGAAGGCAGATCAGCGCCTTATGCGCTTTCCTCTGCGCGCTGTGCCTGCTTACGATGCTGGTCTTCTCATTAAGCGTGAACGCCAACGGCGCCAGGTGGCTCAACCGTGCCCAGAATACCCGCATACAGGAAGCGCGAAAGACCACCGTGCAGGGCACGGTGTACGACAGCGCAATGACGCCCCTCGCATTCAGTGCAAGGGCAGGCGAAAGGGAATATGTAAGCGACCGTGCTGCGCGGCTGTCGCTCTCCCATGTGATAGGCGACCAGAAAGGTATGAGCGAAACGGGGGTGGAGATACGCTTCGCAACCACGCTGCTGGGCATGACGGACCGGACGGGCACGGATAAGACGCTCCAGAGCCTTATGGGGGACGACCCGGTGGGCTACGACATCGTCTTGACCGTGAATGCCGAGCTTAACAAGTATGTGGCGTCGCTGTTCCCGGAGGGTTCCAGAGGCGCGTGCGTGATAATCAACTATAAAACAGGAGAGATTCTTGCAAAAGTTTCTTTGCCCGCTTTCGACCCCGCCCACATGGATGAATGGGCAGAAGACACCGCCTACTATGACCGGGCTACCCAGTTCCGCTACGCGCCGGGCTCGGTGTTCAAGATAGTGACGCTTTCAGCTGCGCTGGACGCGATCCCGGGTGTGCTGGAGGAAAAGTTCAGGTGTGACGGCGAGTGGGATTTCGCGGGCAGCGTGATCCGCTGCGCGGGGGGCACAGCCCACGGGGAAATGACGCTCATGGACGCTTTCACCAAAAGCTGCAACATCACTTTCGCGTCCCTTGCTTACCGCATGGGAGCGGCGCGGCTGAAGGCGGAGGCGGAAAAGTTCGGCTTCAATACTGAGTTTTCATTTGACGACGTGATCATGTACGCGTCCCGGTGCCTGAACACTTCCGAGTCGGAAGGCGAGCTCATACAGGCGGGGTTCGGACAGGGCACCACGGGAGTGACGCCCCTGCACATGGCAATGATAAGCGGTGCCGTGGCAAACGGCGGCGTTATGATGGAGCCGAAGCTGGTCAGGGAAATCAGGCGGCACTCTGGGCTCGTGATCTCAAAGACCCAGGCGAAAACATTCATTACTTGCTTAAAACCGGAGCCGGCGCGCACGGTTGCGTACTACATGTACGAGACGGTCAAAAGCGGTACCGGTACACGGGCGAAGATAGACGGGTACACGGAAGGCTATATCTGCGGCAAGACAGGCTCCGCGGAGACCTCTTCCGACAAAAACAGCCAGACCAACGCCTGGTACACAGGCTTTTTATACGAGGACGAAAATCACCCCTACGCCATAGCTGTAGTGGTGGAAAAGGGCGGCGCGGGAGGCAGCGTTGCCGCGCCAATAGCCGCCAAAGCACTGAAGAAAGCAATAGATCTGGGATTATAACAGGAGGAAATGCCATGAATGTTCAACAGTTCGCAACAGCAATCCGCGAGAACGTGTCCCGCGTTATCGTAGGCAAGGACAACGAGATCGACCTGATAGTCGCCGCCATACTGGCGGGCGGCCACGTGCTCATGGAGGACGTGCCCGGTACAGGCAAGACGCTCATGGCGAAAACGCTCGCCAAAAGCGTAAGTGCCCAGTTCAAGCGCGTGCAGTTCACTCCCGATCTGCTGCCCACGGACGTCACCGGTTTGAGCGTGCTTGACAGGGGCACAGGGGAATTCGTGTTCAAGCCCGGCCCGGTGTTCACAAACATACTTTTGGCGGACGAGATAAACCGCGCGACGCCTCGCACCCAGAGCGCGCTATTGGAGTGCATGGAGGAAAAGCAGGTGACCATAGACGGCGAGACCAGGCGACTGCCCAGCCCGTTCATAGTCATCGCGACCCAGAACCCGGTGGAGACTCAGGGCACCTTCCCGCTGCCCGAAGCGCAGATGGACAGGTTTTTGATGCGCCTGAGCCTGGGCAGGCTGACCGGCCCGGAGAACGTGGAGATGCTCAAGCGCTTTATGGGCGAGAGCCCGCTGGTCGAGCTGGACAGCGTATGCGGCAGCGAAGAGCTCATACAGGCGGGGAAAGAATGCGAAAGCGTGAGCCTGTCAGAGCCCGTTATGGAGTACATGTCGTCCCTGGTGCTGAATACGCACGCGGCCACGAACGTCATACTGGGAGTCAGTCCCAGAGGCCTTATCGCGCTCATGCGGGCGTGCCGTGCCTGGGCGCTCATAAAGGGCAGGAGCTTCGTGACTCCCGACGACGTGAAGGCGCTGGCGCAGCCGGTTCTGGCTCACAGGCTCACCCTGAAGAGCGTTTACGGCGTAAATGACGCCGCAAGGACCGCTATAGATGAGGCGCTGGAAATGACGGAAGTGCCCACTGAGGATATCAACGAGAAATGAGCGTACTGTGGCTTGTCGTGCTGACAGCTCTGTTTGGTGCGGCCCAGGCGCTGCTGTTCGCATGGTTTAACTACAAACAGCTCTCGTACAACCGCTATTTTGCCAAAAACACGGCGTTTCGCGGTGAACAAACGGAGCTCATAGAGCGCATCCGCAACGAAAAGCTGCTGCCCGTGCCCTGGCTAAGAGCCGAGAGCCGCATACCGGAGGCGATAGTTTTCAGCGCCGACGAAGGGGAAAAGCAGCAGGACGAGACCAGCGGCATGTACCACAAGAGCCTGTTCTTCCTGTCGCCCATGTGCGCCATAACCAGGCACCACATGATAACGTTGGCGAAGAGGGGCGTGTTCGACGCGGGAGGCGTGGCGCTCACCGTGGGCGACCTGTTCGGGCTCAACAAAAAAACGCGGCTCCTGAACCTGGACTGCAGCATAACCGTTTATCCGGAACTGCCGGGAAATGACGACATTCCCGATCCGGCCAATAAATTCCTGGGCGACGCGCTGGTAAAGCGCTGGATAATGCCGGATCCGTTCCTCGTGAGCGGCATACGCCCCTATGCCCAGGGAGACAGCCTTAAGGATATACACTGGAAAGCCAGCGCGAAAAGCGAGGGCCTGCAGGTGAAGGTGAGGGATTTCACGTCCGACCCGAAGGCGCTGGTGATACTGAACATTCAGATCAACCCCCGTCAGTGGGCGCAGGTGCCCACCCATGAGGAGGAGAATGTTGAACGCGCCATCAGTCTCGCAGCGGGGATCTGCCTAAGGGCGATCAAATCCGGTATGAGCGCGGGCTTTGCCTGCAACGCCGAGATGCTGGGCAGAGAGAAAGCGGCCACGGGCATATTCCTGGCTTCCGCACCGGGAGAAGCGCAGTTCGAGGGCATACTGGAGACCATGGCCCGCATCGTGCTCAAACCGGACCTGAATTTCCATACTTTTTTGTCCGGATTGGGAGACGTGCACGGAGAGGACATACTCATACTGTCCGGCTATTTGAGCGAGGAAGTGGAACATGAGATCGCGCTGCTCAGGCAGAAGGGCAATACGGTCAAGGTGCTGAGCCTGTCGGGGAGGGAGATCAGATGAAACGGCTGGGTAATATGCTGTTCCGGGCCGGAATGTGCGTGCTGACCCTGGCACCGCTGTGCGCAGGCGGAGGCAGTCTGCTTATGACGGGTCCCGTATTTGCCTGCGCCTGGTTTGCGGTGCAGACACTGATCATCGCGTTTGCTGCGCTGCTGCCCGCGTTTGTGGGTTCATACAAGGTGCAGGAAATGACTTCGTATGCAGCTTCGCGCATGAACGATCCCAATCCCGACCGGGAATTGATAAGGGAGACAGTTAAGACCGGGCACCGCTTTCCCATACGGATGACCGTGTTCATCCTGCTTTTGGCAGCGGCGCTGATAACCGGCTTGCTGCTCCCCGGCGAATTGTTCCAGAGCGCGATAAAGCACGTTATGATGGCGGGCGCGATGGGCGCTCTGGCATTTACCGCGATGCTTACCCTGCCCGGAAACGACTGTGTGTGGACGCAGCTGCCGGGAGTGGTGCTGGGCTTCCTTAACTACACGGTTATGGCACTGGTGCTGCATTTCGGCGAGCCTGCCATGGAAACCCAGTATCTTATGGGCGCCTGCGCGCTGGCGTACGTGTTTATGGGAGGGATAAGCCTGAACCGGCAGGGCCTTTCAACCTCTTCCGGCGGGAAAGGCGAGGACAAGCGGCCGCCCATAAACGTGGTCAGGAAGAACCGCAGGATCGTTATAGGCTTTGCCCTGGCCGTGTCCGCAGCGTCCTTCGTGAAGCCCATAAAGACCGCGGCGCTGTGGGTATGGGCGCAGATAAAGACACTGATGAGCTGGATAGCCTGGCTGCTCAGAGGCGGACAGGATGTGGTGGAAGAAGGCAACCTCGACGCCCTGCTGCAAAGAGGGAACGAGGCTGTACCGCTTGATGTCGAGAATATCGGGGAAGCTGAAGCCGACATCGGCGGTATCAGCACGATGGACAAGATCTTCCTGATCGCGTTTTTCAGCATTGTGGGTCTGGGTGCGCTGTGGCTGATCTTTTCGGGACTGGCAAAGCTCTCCAAAAAGCTGTCCGAATTGCTGGAGCGCTTTCGTGTGCAGGCTACCCAGGGCTATTATGACGAAAAGGAAAATCTGATGGAAGGCGACGAGAACCGCCGCCGCGCAAGGGACATGTTCAGAGACAGGCTCAAAAACATGTTCAAACGGGAAACGCCCTGGGAAAAACTCTCCGCACGGGAAAAGGCCAGGCGGCTGGTCAAAAACCTGTACCGCAGACAGGGCAGCAAGATACAGGGCTTGAAGACCCTGACGGCTCGCCAGGCGATCGAGCAGATCGGTCCCGGGTGCGCCCGGCAGCTGTCCGAAGTGTATGACGTTGCCCGCTACAGCGAACTTCCCGTGGAGGAAGACAGTGTAAACGCGCTTAAAAAGGAGCTGCGCTGATGCAGGAAAAGCGCCTGAGCGACAACTTAAAATGGAAAATCAGGAACCTTCCCGACTCCCCGGGCTGCTACATCATGCGCAGCGGCGGGGACGTCATTTACGTGGGCAAGGCCAAAAACCTTAAAAACCGGGTGAGGCAGTACTTCCAGTCCAGCCGCGACCACACTCCCAAGGTGCGGGCGATGGTGGAAAAGATAGACGACTTCGATACCGTGCTGGTGGACGGCGAACTGGAAGCGCTGATGCTGGAGTGCAACCTGATAAAGCGCTACCGTCCGCGCTATAACATACTACTCAAGGATGACAAGCATTATCCGTTCATCAGGATAGACATGGACGAGCCTTTCCCTGCGCTCAAGATCGTACGGGAACAGATCAAAGACGGCGCGAAATACTTCGGGCCTTATATTGGAGCGGCAGCGGTCAGGGAAGTGCTGGACACCGTGAGGAGCGTGTTCCCGATACGCAGCTGCCAGAAAAGCCTGCGCGAAGGCATGAACGAGCGGCCCTGCCTGCATTACCAGACGGGGGAGTGCTGTGCGCCCTGCGCAGGAAAGGTGACCAGCGCGGAGTATCACGAGCAGCTTCAGGGAGTGATCCGCTTTCTTTCCGGGCATGACGAGGAAGTTAAGCGGCTGCTGACCCAGAAGATGCTTGCCGCTTCCAACAGCATGAATTTCGAGCGCGCTGCGCTTCTGAGGGACAAGATCCGGGCGGTCGATGACCTTATGCAGCGGCAGAAGACCCTGTCCACCGGCGGCGATGACATGGATGTGATCGCCATGAGCCCTTCCATGCAGGACATTTTAGTGGACGTGATGCTGTTCAGGGGCGGAAAAATGATCTCATCTGCCATGCACACCCTTGAAGGCGCAGCGCGGGAGGACGAGCAGGAAGCGCTGATACGCTTCGTTACTCAGTATTATTCTCTGTCGAATCCGCCCGCAAGGGAAGTGCTTATAGGCATAGACCTGGCGGAACGGGACACTCTGGAGCAGCTTTTAAGCGAGACGGCGGGCAGAAAAGTGAAGCTGCACAGGCCCGAGAGGGGAGACAAGGCCGCGCTCATCCGCATGGCTGAAAAGAATATAGAGGACGCCAGGATAAAGATCGAGACCCGGCGGGAAAAACAGTTGGAAAGAACGCTGGGCGCACTGAACGAACTGGCGTGGGAACTGGACCTGGATGAAGCACCGCGCAGGATCGAAGGATACGACATCTCCAACACACTGGGACAGCAGAGCGTTGCCAGCGAAGTGGTTATGATAGACGGGGAATGCCGCCACGACCAGTACAGACATTACAGGATCAAGACCGTGGAAGGAGCAAACGACTTCGCTTCCATGAAGGAAGTCATTTCCCGGCGGTTTACCAGGGGGCTCGAGGAGATTCAAAAGCGCCGGGAACAGGACCTGCCGCTGGAAGATGGCAGTTTTTCGGACTTTCCGGACCTCCTGCTGATAGACGGCGGCAGGGGACAGCTCAATATGGCGCTGGAAGCCCTTAAGGAACTGGATCTGTCGATCCCCGCATTCGGACTGGCCGAGCGGGTGGACGAGATCGTGCTGCCGGACAAGGAGGACACGATACTTCTGGACAGGCATTCTCCCGCGCTGCACCTGATCGAAAGGCTGACGGACGAGGCGCACCGTTTCGCCATAACCCATCACAGGAAGCTCAGACAGTCAAACTCCATATCTTCCCGCCTGGAAAAAGTGCCCGGAATAGGCCCGGCCCGAAGAAAAGCCATACTTGGTCACTTTAAGACGGTTGAGGCGCTTAAAGCCGCCAGCCCGCAGGAGATCTCCAGGGTAAACGGGGTGGGTGAAACGTTTGCGAAAGCCATATACGAATTCCTGCATGAAAACGAGCCGGCGGAATGACCGCCGGCCCGATTTATAAATGGGACTATACGTATCTCTGAGTGAGCACGTCGATGACGCCGCGGGTCGTGAGCCTGAGCGTCGGGATAACGGCAAGGCTCATGAACGAGAGGGTCATGAACGGGTCTATGCCGTCGCTTACGCCCAGACGGTGAGCAGCGGCTTTTGCGCTTTCCAGGCGCTGGTTGACCTCATGTATCGAGCTTCCGCTCATCAGCCCCGCGATCTCAAGGGGCAGTTCGGCGATCACTTCACCTTTCTCAACGACGCAGATGCCGCCATGCAGCCGGGTGATGCGGTTGGCGGCAACCGCCATATCCGCGTCGTTTTCGCCGACCACGATTATGTTGTGACTGTCGTGAGATACGCTGGTGGCTACCGCGCCTCTCTTCATGCCATAGCCGCTCAGGTAGCCCAAACCAATGTGGCCGGTGCCCCTGTGGCGCTCGATAACGGCGATCTTAAGTACGTCTTTTTCCGTGTCCACGCCGTCGGCATAACCGTCGTCTGTGGTTATGATCTCGCCCTTCACCATTCCGATTATGGCCTTGCGGCGCGTATCGAAGAAACTGGCGGGTGTAAGTTCGTTCACGCGGAAGGTATCCAGCGCCTGCTGACGCAGGTTCTCGTCGATCTCCGGGCGTTCAAAGTCAAGCACCTGGCCGTTGGAATAACGCAGGGTGCCTTTTTTGTAGACTTCCAGCACGTTAAACCTGTTCAGGTCATCCACAACGATCAGGTCGGCCAGGTAGCCGGGGGCGATCGCGCCTTTGTTGTTCATAAGGAAGTACCTGGCGGCGTGGTGACTGGCGACCTTGAGCGCGATGATCGGGTCCACTCCGGCGGCAATGGCTTTTCTGACTATGCAGTCGATGTGACCTTCGGAAAGAATGTCGTTGGGATGGCGGTCGTCGGTGGCAAACATGCAGCGGGAGTAGTACTTCTCGCTCAGCAGAGGCAGCAGTGCGTTAAGGTTCTTGGCGGCGGTGCCTTCCCGGACCATTATGAACTGGCCCTTGCGCAGCTTTTCCAGCGCTTCTTCCGCCGTGGCGCACTCGTGGTCGGAATACACGCCCGCGGCCATATATGCGTTGAGCGGATTGCCGCTCAGCCCCGGCGCGTGGCCGTCTATCTTTTTGTGATGGCTCTGGGCAGCGACGATCTTTTCGATGCAGTCCACATCGCTGCCTATAACACCGACGAAGTTCATCATTTCCGCGAGGCCCAGCACACGGCCGTGCTCGTAGAAAGAGTCTATCGCCCGGTAGTCCAGGCGCGCGCCGCTTTCGTCCAGAGGAGTGGAGGGCACGCAGGAGGGAAGCATGAAGTGGACGTCCACAGGCAGGCCTTCGGTGGCTTCTATCATGTACTCGATGCCGTCCACGCCCATTACATTCGCGATCTCGTGGGGATCGCATATAACGGTAGTGGTGCCGTGAGGCAGTACCGCGCGGGCGAACTCGGCGGGGGAGAGGAGCGTGCTCTCCAGGTGGATATGTGCGTCGATGAGCCCCGGCAAAACGAGCTTGCCGCTGACGTCCACCTCGTTGATGCCGGAATACTCGCCCATGCCGACCACCAGGCCTTCCGCCACGGCGATGTCGCCGGTGCAGAATTCATTGGAGAACACGTTCAGGTATTTGGCGTTTTTGAAAACCAAGTCGGCCTTTTGCCGCCCAGCTGCCACATCCACCACCCGCAGCTTCTTCTGGAGCTTGCGGTTGATCTTTCCGGTAAAACTTTCTTTTATCCCTGCCATTTGATCCTCCTACAGAGTTCGGATAAGTTTGACGCAGCGGGCCAGGATCGTTATCTCACCCCACAACAGGCTGTCGATCCTGAGTTCACGGTCATAAGACTGGAGCATAAGATGGGATGCGTCAAGTTTTTTGATGCGCCTGACCACACGTTTTCCGCCATAATGCACCAGCATGAATGCGTCGTCAACGGGCGTTTTTTCGGGTACGCACAAAAGCAGGTCGCCGGCATGTACCCGAAAACCGCTTAACGAATCGTCCGGTACGCGGAACAAAGTGACCTTGTCCGGCGTGCCGCCTTCGATTTTGCCGCCCACCACGGGGAAGAGCATGTGGTCAATCACAAGCCCTTTCTCGTCCAGAATGGGCACTCGCTTTACGACTCCGCCCAGCGCGTCCAGCCAGGCAGCGGAGCTTTCCGCGTCCTGTTCGGCCTGCTTTTCGGTTTTGGCGGAAGTCTCGGCGGGCTTTTCGACGGGTATGATGTACGGCCTGGGACGGGGGCGGGGCTTCTCTTCCACGGCGTTGAAGGTGTCGATCTCCGTGGACATGCTCTCGGTTATGCCGCAGGCCTTGAGCAGCCGCTTTACCTGGTCGTCGGATGGGATGCGCCGGCCGGATTCAACTTCTTTTATGAAGCTCTCTGCCAGGCCGGTCTTTTTGGCCAGCTGTTTTTCGGTAAGCTTGTATTTCAGACGGTTTGCGCGTATGGTGTCGCCCATGCGGCTCATAGGATCTGCCTCCAAATGATATTAAGCTAACGGCGGATTCGCTTGGACAGCTACTGCTGCATTTTGTCCGCCAGATCTTTTACTATCTGGTAGTACCTGCTGCCGTCTTTCTGGCCGAAGGTGGCGCGCAGCCGGTTGTACGCGGCGCGCATGCCCTTGCTGGTGGAGAATATCTCGGCGATCCGGGCGGCGTGCTCGGCTTCTATACCTGCCTGCACGAGCAGGGCAACCTCGTCGGAAACAGGTTCTGCCTCGGGCGCGGCCTCGGCGGACCGGGCAGATGCCGCTTTTGCGGGAGTCTCGGCAGCCTGGGCAGCCTCAACCAGGAAAGTACCTTCATCGGATTCCTCGAACTTAAAGGAGTCTCCGTACTGCCTGCGGATGTAATCTATCGGCTTTCTGTGGGAACGCTGCTGGTCCACGCGGTAATCGGTGAGGGTATTCAGCGCTGTAAACAGCTGGGAGGAGGATATCTTTCCGTTGGCGGCTGCCAGCTGTTCCTTTATGAAAGCGCGGATGACCTGAGCGCGGCCCGCGTGGGTCGCCTCAGCCTTGGACTGGGGCTTGGGAGCTTCGGCGGACTTTTCGGGCGTCTCCTGCGGCTTGGGCGCCGGGACGGGCGCGGGCTGCTGAGGTTTGGGCTGAACAGGCTTTGCCGCCTGCTGCGGCTGAGGCTTGGGCTGAGGTTTGCTTACCGCCAGAGTCACAAAGGATGTGCACGCGGTCTTCCACAGGGGATTCGCCTTTTCGGTGCCCATGCCTATGACTTCCATGCCGCCGCTCCTGAGGCGCACCGAGAGGGAAGAAAAATCCGAATCGGAAGAGGCGATTATCACTGTGTCGCACCTTCCGATAATGTCCATTGCGCCGATCACGAGCGCGATATCGGAAGAATTCTTGTACTTGGAAGGGCGGATGGTGAGATTGGGATGTATGGCGTATCTGAGAGCGGGCTCGACCCAGCTGTTGAGCGCC
>JAGCIC010000054.1 GCA_017648805.1 Clostridia bacterium | reverse complement strand
CAAGTGCGCGATCACGCGGGAGATAATCTTCTCCCTTCCCCGCTTAAAATACATAGGCGTGCTGGCCACGGGCTACAACAATATTGACCTGGACGCCGCCCGGGAAAAGGGCATTGCGGTGACCAACATCCCCGCTTACTCCACCTCATGCGTGTCCCAGCTGGTGATGGCTTTCATACTCGAAGCCGCCATGCACGTGGGCGAACACAGCCGCCTGTGCCTGGACGGCGCCTGGCAGCGCTGCCCCGACTTCTGCTTCTGGAAGTATCCCCTGGCGGAGCTTGAGGGCAAGACCCTGGGCATAATCGGCCAGGGCCGCATAGGCAGCCGCGTAAAAAAGCTGGCCGAAGCCTTCGGCATGGTCACGATCGCCTATTCCCCGTCACGCTGCGATAAAAGCGTACTGGACGAGATATTTGCCAAAAGCGACATAATCTCCCTTAACTGCCCCCTCAAGCCCGAGACCAAAGGCCTGATCTGCCGCGATACCATATCCCGCATGAAGAAGGGCGTGTGGATAGTAAACACCGCCCGCGGCCCCGTGGTCGACGAAAACGACATGGCCGATGCGCTCAGGAACGGTCAGGTGGGCATGTACATGGCGGACGTGGTGAGCAAAGAACCCATAGAGGGAACAAACCCGCTGCTCACGGCGCCCAACGTGATGCTTACTCCCCACATAGGCTGGGCCAGCCTGGAAGCGAGAAAACGGCTGATGACCATATCCGCCCAAAACATCGCCGCCTTCCAAAATGGAGAAAGGCTCAACCGGGTAGAATGAATCCCAGGCTCAAAGGTTCGCTGCTGGTGGCATTAAGCGGCATAAGCTGGAGCTTTTCGGGGGTGCTGAGCAAAAACCTGGAGTGGAGCGCCCTGTCCAAGGCGGGCGTGCGCTCGATAGTGGCCGTGCTCATGTTCGCTTGGCTCAGGAAGGGTTTCCGGCTGAAACTCACCAAAGGCACGCTGATAGGCGGCCTGGGCGTGGCGCTGACCAGCCTGCTGTATCTGACCGCGCTGAGTCTCACCACCGCCGCCAACGCCATCACGCTGCAGTACTCCATGCCCGTGTACGTGGCGCTGTTCGACTTTCTGCTGTTCAGGAAAAAGCCGTCCCTCAAGCAGCTTTGCATACTGCCCCCGCTGATACTGGGCGTGGCGCTGTGCTGCGCGGGAGACAGCGAAGGCGCCGAGCTCAAGTACGCCGGTATCGGAAACCTGATCGCGCTGCTTTCGGGCGTAAGCTTCTCCGCGGTGTTCCTGGCTTCCCGCCTGGACAGCGGAGATACCACGGATTACACATATCTGGGCAACCTGCTGACCGTGCTGATGGTCTTCAGTCTGCCCTTCGACCCGCACGTGCGCTTCGGTTTCGAACTGCCCGTGCTTAAGGACTGGCTGCTGGTGTGTCTGATGGGAGTGAGCCTGGGGCTCGGCTACATGCTCCTGGCGCTGGGCCTCAAGACCGCGTCTCCTCTGAAAGCGGCGGTGCTGGAAAACCTGGAGCCCGCGCTGAATCCCGTGTGGGTGTTCCTGTTCATAGGCGAGCGGCCCGACACGACAGGCATACTGGGCTGCGGCATAATCCTCTTAAGCGTGGTGCTGTTCGCCATGCTGCCGGACCATAAGGCTGAAAACACAGCCGAAAGGGATACGATATGATTTCGACCGAGAGTATCGATAAAACCAAACACCGTGCTTCCGCCGCCGGGAAGACCGCGGCCAAGAAAGGCACGTCCTCAAAAAAGCGGAAAAATACTAAAAAGGCCCGGTACTGCTGGTGGGCACTGCCCGCGGTGTGCCTGGCGGTGGTTATAATCGCTGCATGCGCGCTGTTCGGTCTGAACGAGTACGAGAGCTACGGCGAGTTCAAGCAGATGAAGGCCGAGGTGCTCAACCAGTCCTTCTACGACGGCACTCACATCGAGGGCTACGACGTGTCCGGCTGCAGCCTGGACGAAGTCAATCAGTTCTGGGCCAAGAGCATAGAGACTCCCTTAAGGCAGACCGGCGTGGCCTTCACCGCGGACGGGGAAAGCTTCTTCGTTTCGGCGGAAGAGCTGGGCTATGTGAGCGATTATCAGTCGGTGATCTCTCAGGCCTGGTCCTCCGGCCGGAGCGGTACCCTTGAAGAGATGGCCCGCGGCATCCGCGCCCGCCATACGGACGGCTGCGCGTTCGAAGTCAGCCGCCGGCTGTTCGACCCCGCCATGTTAAGGGAAGTGACCGATTCCATAGCCGCCAAGTACACCAAAGAGGCTGTGGACGCCACCATAACCAACTTCGATTTTTCCAAGCGCCAGTTTACATTTTCGCCCGAAGAGGAAGGTTCCTACGTTGACGCCCAGAAGCTGTACGAGCAGGCCTCGAGCCTGCTGATGAACGGCGGCGGGGAGATAAACGTGGAGATCACCCCCGTGCATCCCTCAGTCACGATGGAGTCCGTGTCCTCCCGCTACGGCATGATCACCCAGGCAGTCACAAAGGCGTCCTCCTCCACCCGGGACCGTCTCACAAACATCCGCCTGGCCTGCGCGTCGATAAACGGCGCGGTGGTCAAGCCCGGCGCCACGTTCTCGTTTAACGGCAGGGTCGGCCCCCGCACCGAAGCCAAGGGCTACAGGGTCGCCACGGTGTACCAGGACGGCGAGGTGTCCGAGGACTTCGGCGGCGGCATCTGCCAGGTATCCACCACGCTGTGGAACGCGGCCATGAAAGCAGACTGCGAACTGGTCGAGAGACACAACCACTCCATACCCGTCAGCTATGTGGACAAGGGCAAGGACGCGACCGTGTCCTACACCAGCCAGGACATGAAGTTCAAAAACACTTCCTCCCAGCCCATGTGCATAGTGGCGTACGTGAGCGATTCCAAGCGCGTGATAATCGAGATCTACGGCCTGCTGCCAGAGAATGGCGAATATATAAAGATCGAAGGCAAGGTCACCAAGACCATCCCCGTGCCCGACCCGGTATACACCAGGAACCCGCTGCTGGACAGCGGCCAGAGGGTCACCACCAGCGAGGGCAGGAAGGGCTACAAAGCCACCACCTACCGGATATACTATACCGCCGACGGCAAGGAAATACGGCGCGAGACCCTGTGCACCAGCTATTACAAGGAATCCTCGCCGAAAATAGACTACAACTGAGGAGCCGAATATGAGTCAGGAAGAACGCATCTTTCAGGGCGTGCTGTTCGCCCCGGGCGCGCAGGAGCTGCGCGCGATCAAGCTTAAGGCTCACTGCCTGGACATGGATTATAACCGCACCTATGAGTACGAGACCGAGAAACGTGCCCAGATCCTTAAGGAACTGCTGGGCGGTTTCGGCGAAGGCAGCTTCATTCAGGGACCCATACAGTTCCATTACGGCGTGCACACCTTTATCGGCAAACGCTTTTTCGGCAACTTCAACCTGACCGTGCAGGACGACGGGAAGGTCACCATCGGCGACGACTGCAATTTCGGTCCCAACGTCACCATAGTCACCCCCATCCATCCCCTGCTGGCGGACGAGCGCTTCCGCCTTAAGGACGAAAACGGGGCTCCCGCCCACGCCTGCTACGCCAAGCCCGTCACAATAGGCAACGACTGCTGGCTGGGCGCCAACGTGGTGGTATGCCCCGGCGTGACCATAGGCGACAGGTGCGTGATCGGCGCTGGCAGCGTGGTGACGCGGGACATTCCTTCCGATTCTTTTGCCGCGGGCGTGCCCTGCCGGGTCATCCGTCCCATAACCAAAGAAGATT
>JAGCIC010000053.1 GCA_017648805.1 Clostridia bacterium | reverse complement strand
GGGGACGAATTCGTCGCCTGCTCCGGGGAGACCCGGCTGTTCACGTCTCCGGGGCTTAAGCTGTGCCTGGACCTGCCCATAGAGCTTGAGGACCCCGCTCTGCGGTTCACGGACGTGCTGGGGCGCAGGTTCCTGTTCGGCGTCAGGTGAGGGGAAAACAAAAATGCTTATAAATGTGGGAGACGAGGTGCGGCTCAAAAAGCCGCATCCCTGCGGAGGCTTCGACTGGGAAGTCACCCGCTCGGGCGCGGACATAAAGCTTAAGTGCCTGACCTGCGGCCACGTGGTGATGCTGGACCGGCAGGTGTTCGAAAAGCGCGTAAAGAAGATAATCAAAAGCGTTGAAGAGGATATAAATGGCGACGAATAAAAGCAAGAAGAGCCCCAAGAAGAGCAAAAAACGGCAGAGGAGAAAGAATATCAGGATATTCTTGATCTGTCTTGCGGCCGCGCTCATAATTGCCGCGCTGGTAAGGCTGGTGTGGATCGAGACCGTGCACGTGAAAAGCGACGCCATGAGCCCCAGGTTCCTGAGCGGGGACGTGGTGGCTGTAAACAAGCTGATCGACGTGACGAAGATAGGCCGGGGCGACACGGTGTGCGTTACGGTGGAAGGACAGCGCCTCATCCGCAGGGTGGCGGGCATAGAGGGCGACCTGATAGACGTGCGCGACGGCGTCAAGTACCTGGTCAGCAGTGACGGCGGGGAAGAGATCCGCCTGGGCGAAGCGCCCAACCTGGACTACGGTACCATACCCCACGGCGCGTACTGCCTGCTCAACCTGTTTATGGAGGACGAGGCTCCCGACAGCCGGGGGCTGGGCCTGGTAAAGCGCACGAGCATCATAGGGGAGCCCGCAAGCGTGCTGTGGCCGCCCTCCCGCATGTTCAGGTGACCGAGGAGAGATTATGGAAGACAAAAACGTAAACGGCATTAATCAGGAACAGACAAACGAAAACACGGTCCCGGAAAGCGCTCCCGGCGCCGCTCAGGCGGAAATGACCGTCTGGCAGGCGTTCTTCGTGAAAAAGAAGGTGTTAAAGACCCTGCCCATATACAGACAGCACCGTGTGCTGTTCGAGATCAAGGACTGGATCGTGTCCATCATATTCGCGCTGGTCGCGGTGTACATAATCAAGACCTTCCTGGTGTGGCCCATCGCGGTGTCCGGCAGCAGCATGAACCCCACGCTGGAGGACAGGGAGCGCCTGCTGGTGACCAGCTACGACGTGCGCTTCGGCTCCAGCCCCAAGCGCGGCGACGTGGTGATCTGCCACTACCCGGGCAGGACCAACAAATGGCTGGGCATATTCACCGTAAAGACCGATTTCGTGAAGCGGGTTATGGCGGTGGAAGGCGACACGGTCAAGCGGGTGAGCGGCGTGACCTACGTGAACGGTTTCGCGCTGGATCCCCGGCTTAAGACCAACTACTCCGCCACGTACACCAAGAACGAGGACGGCAGTCTCAGCTACTTCATAAACGGCATACAGCGGGAGCTCACCGACGAGCAGACCTACCGCTACAAGTTCGACTACGAGTACACGCTGGGCAAAGGCGAGTACCTGGTGGCGGGCGACAACCGCTACAACTCCCACGACGGGCGCGAGTGGAACGGCCCCGACCTGCCCATACTGTTCACCAACGACGTGACCGGGGACGTGGGTGTGATAGACAAGTCCCTGATAGT
>JAGCIC010000052.1 GCA_017648805.1 Clostridia bacterium | reverse complement strand
GCGCCGCTTCAAGCACGTGAACCTGGGCGTGGCCGTGGATACTCCCAGAGGCCTTATGGTGCCCACCATATTCAACGCCGATACCAAGAGCCTGCTGGAGATCAGCAAAGAGGTCAAGACCCTGGCCGAAGCCGCCCGAAGCGGCGCCATCAGCCCCGACCTGCTCACCGGCGGCAGCTTCACCGTCTCCAATCTGGGCAGCACGGGCGTCGAGATGTTCACCCCCGTTATCAATCCTCCCCAGACCGCCATACTGGGCGTGTGCGGCATCACCCAGAGGGTAAGGGAAGAGGGCGGCCAGATCAAGCTGTATCCCGCCATGGGCCTGAGCCTCACTTACGACCACAGGGCGGTGGACGGTTCTCCCGCCAGCAAATTCGTCAAGGAACTGTGCCAGAACCTGGAAAAGTTCACTCTGCTTCTGGCAAAGTAAAGGAGATAAAGCATGGACGCATTTGATCTTATCGTTGTGGGCGGAGGCCCGGGCGGATACCTTGCCGCCGAAAGAGCGGCGCAGGGCGGCCTGAAGGTGTGCCTGTTCGAGAAAAGGGCGCTGGGCGGCGTGTGCCTGAACGAGGGCTGCATCCCCACCAAGACCCTGCTCAATTCCGCCAAACTCTACCGCCATGCCACCGAGAGCGCTGCTTTCGGCGTAAAGAGCGAAAACGTGACCTTTGACCACGCCCAGGTGATAAAGCGCAAGGCCAAGGTGGTAAAGACCCTGGTGAGCGGCGTGGGCATGACCATGAGTGCCAACAAGATAAACGTGGTGAGCGCCGCGGCCGAAGTCAAGGGCAAGCAGGACGGCAAGTTCGCCGTGGAAGCCGAAGGCAAGACCTACCTGGCCGACAGGCTCATACTGGCGCTGGGTTCCGAGGCGGCG
Organism: Clostridia bacterium; assembly: GCA_017648805.1. Next base: position 1,103 of record JAGCIC010000052.1, on the reverse strand, counting down.
GTGCCGCCTATCCCCGGTGTAAAGGAAGGCGTGGAAAGCGGCTTCGTAATGACCAACCGTGAGATCCTGGACGAGACCCGCCTGCCCAAGGCGCTGGCCGTTATCGGCGGCGGCGTTATCGGGCTTGAAATGGCCTGCTACTTCGCCAGCGTGGGCGTAAAGGTCACCGTTATCGAAATGCTGGACAAGATCGCCGGCGCGACCGACCGGGACGTATGCAAGGTGCTGCAGGCGGAGTACGAGAAGCGGGGCATGGAGTTCAAACTCTCCGCCAAGGTGCTTTCCGTGAAGCCCGGCGCGGTGGTATACGAAGACGCTGCCGGCCAGCACGAGTGCCCCTGCGACAAGGTGCTTTTAAGCGTCGGCCGCCGCGCCGCCACGAAAGGCGCTGGGCTTGAGAGCCTGAACCTGGAGATGAACCGCGGCGCCATAGTCACCGACGAGACCCTTGCCACCTCCGTGCCCGGCGTGTGGGCGGTAGGCGACTGCAACGGCAAGCTGATGCTGGCGCATACCGCGTACAGGGAAGCCGAAGTGGCCGTGAACAACATCCTGGGCAAAAAGGACAGGATCAACTACAATTCCATTCCTTCCGTCATCTACACCGATCCCGAGGTCGCCAGCGTGGGCTACACCAAGGAAGCTGCCGAAAAGGCGGGCCTGAAGGTCAAGGAAGTCAACGTGCCCATGCTCTACGCGGGCAGGTACGTGGCCGAAGTGGACGCGGGCAAGGGCTTCTGCAAGCTGGTGCTGGACACGGACAAAAACCGCCTGGTGGGCTGCCACATAGTGGGCTCCTACGCCAGCGAGATGATCCTGTCCGCCGCCATGATGGTGGATACCGAGCTGCCGCCCGAGCGGCTCAAGAAGTTCGTGTTCCCGCATCCCACCGTATGCGAAGTCATCCGGGAAGCCATATTCAAACTGTAATCAAAGAAAGGGGTTTTTACCATGCCTAAGTCATTATACTACGGCCCGGACGAGATCAGAGCCAAAAGCACTATCCACTTTACCGACATCCCCGTAAACGCCTATTCCAAGACCGTTCAGGAGGAGAGGGCGAACTTCTCCGATGACGAGCTGCTGCGCATCTACCGCGACAT
>JAGCIC010000051.1 GCA_017648805.1 Clostridia bacterium | reverse complement strand
GGGGCCAGAGGGAGCTCATAATCGGCGACCGCCAGACGGGCAAGACCACCATAGCGCTGGACACGATCATCAACCAGAAGGGTCAGAACGTGATCTGCGTGTACGTGGCCATCGGCCAGAAGCGCTCCACGGTGGCCCAGACGGTGAACATACTTTCCAAGGCGGGCTGCATGGACTACACCGTAGTGGTCAGCGCCACCGCCTCGGAGACCGCGCCGCTTCAGTACATAGCCCCATATTCCGGCTGCGCTATGGGCGAGTACTTCATGGATCAGGGCAGGGACGTGCTCCTGATATACGACGACCTGTCCAAGCACGCGGTGGCGTACAGGGCGCTGTCCCTGCTTATCCGCCGCCCGCCGGGACGCGAGGCGTACCCCGGCGACGTGTTCTACCTGCACAGCCGCCTGCTTGAAAGGGCGGCGAGGATCGCCCCGGAGTACGGCGGAGGCTCGCTGACCGCCCTGCCCATAATAGAGACCCAGGCGGGCGACGTGTCCGCGTACATCCCCACCAACGTGATCTCCATCACCGACGGGCAGATATTCCTTGAGAGCGAAATGTTCCACTCCGGCATAATGCCCGCCGTGAACCCGGGCATATCCGTGTCCCGTGTGGGCGGCGCCGCCCAGATAAAGGCCATGAAGAAGGTGGCGGGCTCGCTTAAGCTCCTGTATAGCCAGTACCGCGAACTGCAGGCATTCGCCCAGTTCGGCAGCGACCTGGACAAGGACACCCGGCGGCGCCTGGACCAGGGCGAAAGGATAGTGGCGGTGCTCAAGCAGGACCGCTCCGCCCCCGTGGACGTGGCGCACCAGGTGTGCATACTCTACGCGGTCATACACAATTACCTTGAGAAAGTGGAGACGGCCAAGGTGCCCCAATATGAACAGGGCCTGTATGAGTTCATGGACGCCGGCTATTATCCCATACTTAAGAACATCCGCGAAACCGGCAGCATAGCCGACGAAGCCGCGCTGGACGCCGCGGTAAAGGAATACACCGACAAATTCATCGCCGAAAAGCAGTAAAGCGGCGGTCAGGGAAAGGAGGACGCAGGCATGGCGGGCAACATGAAGGCGATAAAACTGCGCATAAAGAGCGTGAAGGGCACGTCCCAGATCACCCGTGCCATGGAACTGGTGGCGTCCTCAAAGCTGGTCAGGGCAAAGGAAAGGGTATTAAGGAGCCGCCCCTATTACGAGACGCTGTACGCTACGCTTAAGGACATTGTGGCGGGCGCGGAGGAGTTTTCTTCCCCCTTCCTGACCCAAAGGCCGGTAAAGCGCGCCGCGTACATAGTCATCGCGGGCGACAGGGGCCTGGCGGGAGGCTACAACGCCAACGTGCTGAAGCTGGCGGAGGAGCTGATAAAACAGGACGCCGAAGCGGGCATTTCCGCAGCGGTGCTGCCCATAGGCAAAAAGGCGCTGGAGTTTTTCGAGAAGCGTGAACGGGAAATACGTTCAAGGGCGTTTATCCAGGCTGAAGCGCTCAAGGTGAGCGGCTGCTTCTCCATGGCCAAGGACATGTGCAGGGCATACGAAAACGGGGAGATAGACCGCCTCACCCTGTGCTACACCCATTTCGACTCCATGCTCAGCCAGTCGCCCCGCCGTCTCGACCTGCTGCCGCTCACTCTGGGAGCGGAAGACGGGGATAACCGGGCGCAGCTGTACGACACGGATGCCCGGAGCCTGTTTTCCGCCATAGTGCCCGAGTACGTGGGCGGCATAATCTACGGCGCGCTGTGCGAAAGCGTGGTAAGCGAACAGGGCGCGCGCCGCGCCGCCATGGAAGCGGCGGGCAAGAACGCCCAGGAAATGATAGAACAACTGAACCTTAAATACAACCGGGCGCGCCAGGGCGCGATCACCCAGGAGATTACGGAGATCGTGGCCGGCGCGGAAAACTGACGGGAATCATCATAAAGGAGAATTGACTGATGGCACGGGAAGGCAGGATCGCCCAGGTGGTTGGGCCTGTGGTGGATGTTCGCTTTGAGGAAGGGGAGCTTCCTCAGCTGCTCAATGCCGTAGAGATCGAGTTTGAGGGCAGGAAAATAACCGCCGAGGTAGCCCAGCACATAGGCGACAGCGTGGCCCGCTGTGTGGCCATGAGCGGCACCGACGGTTTAAAGCGGGGCATAAAGGCTGTAGATACAGGCAAACCCATCTCCGTGCCCGTGGGCGACGGAGTGCTGGGCAGGATAATGAACCTGCTGGGCGAGCCCGTGGACGACCTGCCCGCCCCGGAAGCGGCGGAAAGATGGCCCATACACCGTCCCGCCCCCGGCTTTGACCAGCAGCTCTCTTCCACCGAAATACTGGAGACGGGCATAAAGGTCGTTGACCTGATCTGCCCCTACGCCAAGGGCGGCAAGATCGGCCTGTTCGGCGGCGCGGGCGTGGGCAAGACCGTGCTGATCCAGGAACTTATATACAACATCGCCACCGAGCACAACGGCTACAGCGTGTTCACCGGCGTAGGCGAGCGCACCCGTGAGGGCAACGATCTTTACTACGAGATGAAGGAATCCGGAGTGCTCAAAAACACCGCGCTGGTGTACGGCCAGATGAACGAGCCCCCGGGAGCGCGTATGCGCGTGGGTCTGGCGGGCCTGACCGTGGCCGAGTACTTCAGGGACGTCAAAAAGCAGGACGTGCTCCTGTTCATAGACAACATATTCCGCTTCACCCAGGCGGGCAGCGAAGTGTCCGCGCTGCTGGGGCGCATGCCCTCCGCCGTGGGCTACCAGCCCACGCTGGCCACCGAAATGGGCGCTTTGCAGGAAAGGATCACATCCACCAATGACGGCTCCATAACCTCCGTGCAGGCGGTATACGTGCCCGCGGACGACCTGACCGACCCCGCCCCCGCCACCACCTTCGCCCATCTTGACGCCACCACCGTGCTGGACAGGGGCATCGCCTCCCTGGGCATATATCCCGCGGTGGATCCCCTGGAGTCCACCAGCCGCATCCTGAGTCCCGACGTGGTGGGCTACGAGCATTACCGCGTGGCCAGGGACGTGCAGCGCATACTGCAAAGGTACAAGGAACTGCAGGACATAATCGCGATCATGGGCATGGACGAACTGTCCGACGAGGACAAACTTACCGTGTCCCGCGCCCGCAAGGTGCAGCGCTTCCTGTCCCAGCCCTTCCACGTGGCCAGCCAGTTCACGGGCTACGAGGGCAAGTACGTGCCCCTCAAGGAGACCGTGCGGGGCTTTAAGGAGATCATCGAAGGCAAACACGACGACGTGCCCGAGAGCGCTTTCCTGTACGCGGGCACCATAGACGACGTGACCGACCGGGTCAAAGGGGAAAGCGGCAAATGAGGAGTTTCCAGCTGGAGATAGTCACCCCGGACGGGCAGTTCTTTTCCGGGGAAGCCGAATACCTGTCCCTGCGCACAATAAGCGGGCAGGTGGGCATCATGGCGGGCCACGCGGACTACTTAAACGCCCTTGGCATGGGCGAAGCGCGGGTGACCATAAACGGTGAGACCCGCCGCGCCGCCTGCATAGGGGGCATGGTATCCGTGACGGGAGGCAAGGTCACCGTGGTGGCCACCACCTTTGAATGGTCCGACATGATAGACCTGGAGCGCGCAAAACTCGCCGAAAACCGGGCGCGGGAAGCACTAAATAAGGCCGACCTGGACAAGACGGAGCAGAAACTCAACGAAGCGCGCTTAAAGCG
>JAGCIC010000050.1 GCA_017648805.1 Clostridia bacterium | reverse complement strand
CGTCATCCAGTACTGTGCCGTCACGGTAGACGATCAGCTTATAGCTTTCGTTTCTCCACATCCACGCCGGCGCGGTCTGGGTATCTTCTCCGCCGCCGCCGTGAAACTCGCAAAAGCCGCCCCGGTGCTTCTTTTCGCCCAGCAGGTCGCAGCCCGGCAGGCGCGGGTCGGGCCGTATGCCAGCCGCCCGGCACAGCGTAGGCACGATATCCGTGAGCATGGCGCAGCGCCCGTCCACGGTGCCGCGGAGCGTTTCGTCCAGATAATCTCCCGCCAGGATCAGCGGCACCCGCACGGAAGATTCGAACAGGCAGTATTTGCTGAAGCGCCCGTCCCGCTCCCCCAGCATCTCGCCGTGGTCCGACACGAACACGAACAGCGTGTTTTTGTCCAGGCCCTTTTCTCTAAGCTTGTTCAGCACCCCTCCGATGTAATCGTCCATGAAGGAGCAGTTGGCCCAGTAGCGCAGGGTGGTGAGGCGCTTTTCCTCTTTGGTGCGCCCGTCCAGCACTGCCTTGCGCCCGTAGTGGGCCCGGTACAGGTTGGGGCTTACGCGCATGGCGGAAAGGATATGGGTCCGGGGCTCTTCATCCCATGGCGGGGACGGGATATCCGGTATGTCGTTTATGTCGTACATCGCCTCGAACTCGGGCGGGATGTTGAAGCCCGCGTGAGGCTTGATCAGGGAAAAATATAAAAACAGGGGCCTGCCGTCCGGCTCGTATCCGTCCAGGAATTCCAGGCACTTTTTCTGTATGAAGCCGTCCCGGTGATGTACCTTGTCCAGCGTGCTCACCTTGCCGATGTAGCCCGCGCCGTTTTCCTCGCCGGAACCGAATTCCTTCGTCTCTTCATAGTATGCCTGGAGCCCCTCGGGGTCTTCCTCGTCCATCATCACGGCGCCTTCTTCCCAGAGCACGCTGTACCTCGGCTGGCCCTCCGCGCGCACGTCGAAGCCCCGCCGGGAGCCGGGCTGCCCCTTGACCGTGTTGTTCCAGTGGGTCTTGCCGAAACCCGCGCAGAAATAGCCCGCGTCGTGAAGAAGCTGGGGCAGGGGCACTGCGGGCAGGCGGCTTTCGTCCAGCAGCGCGCCGCCGTTGTTGCGCACGCCCGTCTGGGAGGCGTACAGGCCGAACATCATGCTGTTGCGGCTGGGCACGCACATGGGGCACTGGCTGACCGCCTGGCTGAAGCGGATGCCGTTTTTCGCCAGGGCGTCGATATTCGGGGTCTTCACCAGGGGATTCACGCAGCCCATCGCGTCGAAGCGCTGCTGGTCCGTCATGATAAACACGATGTTGGGTCTTCCGTCCGCCATACGATCACGCTCCATGTCATGGAATGGCACCATTATACCATCTGCCGCCCGCGATTGCAAAGGACTGTTGCGCTGTCCCGCTCTTTAAGATATATTCATAAAAACAACATTTTAGCTTTACAAAAAAAGGGCGCTGTGGTATACTGAAACATCAACATTACGGCAGGTGAAGCATATGATGTCCGAAAGCGAACTACGCAAAGAACAGGAATACACCGAAAAGGTGCAGCAGTTGCTTTTGGCAGCCATTGCGAATTCCACAGACAGTTCCAAAGACCATATCGCGTCGATCAAACAGCTCATGGCGGACGCCTGGGAGGAATTGAGGCTCAAGCCCACCGCCCTGAGCGAGCAGGATATGCAGCAGCTGGCCGGCGAAGTGGACCGGTATCTGGCACGCAAGGCGCTCAACGACGACCTGGTGCGCCGCTACCGTCAGATGCTCAAAAACCTCTTCTTCGCGCGGGTGGATTTCCGGGAAGACGGCCAGGAAGAGGACGAAAAGATCGTGATCGGCCTGTACAGCCTGAAGGGCCCCGGCAACGAGCTGCTGGTGCACGACTGGCGCGCCCCGGTGTGCAGCCTGTATTACGACGATCAGCCCGGCCCTGTGACCTACGACAGCCCCTCCGGCGAGATCAGGGGCACGATGACCCTGAAGCGCCAGTACAAAATGGAGGACGGCAGGCTCAAGTATTACGTAAACACCGCCGTGAGCATCGAAGACGAGCTGCTTCTGGACATCCTCTCCGGCGCCACCCAGCGGCGCATACGCCAGATCGTAGCCACCATTCAGACCGAGCAGAACCGGGCGATCCGCTACGGCAACGAAAAGCTCCTGTCGGTGATCGGCGGCGCTGGCAGCGGCAAGACCAGCGTGGCCATGCACCGCATCGCATTTCTGATGTACCGCTACCGCAACCGCCTGGAGGCCAGCCGCATCCTGATCCTGTCCCCGTCCAATTCTTTTTCGGAATACATTTCCACGGTGCTCCCGGAGCTGGGCGAAGAAAACGCCCCCGCCGTGACGCTGTACAAGCTGATATGCGACCTGGTACCCGGCAGGATCGAAAAGCCGCTGATCCAGACGGAGATCCTTCTGGACGAAAGCAACCAGGCACGCCGCGAGAGCGTGCGGTATAAAAGCGGGCTGGAGTTCAAGCGCCTGCTGGAAGACTTTGCCAAAGCCTATTCCGAAACGGGCCCCCTCTTCCGGGACATTGCCCTGGAAGACACGAACCTCATCCGCAAAGACGAGCTGGAGCGCATGTACCGGCAGGACTTTACCGCCCTTCTGCCCGCCCAGCGGCTGGAGAGGCTCAAAAGCGTGCTGGACAGCCGGCTGGAGCGCTGGGAGACCTCCCTTCTGCAGCAGTACAAAGAGCAGCTCCGCCCCCGCTACCGCGGCAAGGACCTGGACGTGGCCAGCCGCTTCGCCGTGAGCCACCGCCTGCAGCCCGTGCGAAAAGAGATACGCGACATGCTCACTGTCTCCGTACCGCACCTGTACGCCGAGAGCCTGAAAAACGCCCCGAACGGGCTGTGCCGCATGGCGCTGGACAACGCAAACGCAGGCGTCGTGTGGTGGGAGGACGCGCCCTGCATCGCGTACCTCATGCTGCTGCTGGGCTTTTCCCACGGCGATAAGAGCATACGCCACCTGGTGGTGGACGAGGCGCAGGACTATACGGCCTGCGCACTGGGCATGCTCAGCGCTT
>JAGCIC010000049.1 GCA_017648805.1 Clostridia bacterium | reverse complement strand
TCCGGTAGGGAGACCAAGGCCGGGCAGCTGCTGACGGACATGATACGTCCCTATGTGGATGAGATCAGGTTTGATGCCCTGGGCAACGCGGTGGGGATCAAGAAAGGTACCAGCGGCAAAAAAGTGATGCTTTCCGCCCACATGGACCAGATCGGGCTCATAGTGCTGGATATTGACGAAAAGGGTTTTCTGCGTTTCGCTCCCGTGGGCGGCATGAGCCCCGAAATGACCGTGGGCCGCGACGTGGTGTTCGACAACGGCACCCGCGGTGTGATATGCCGGGAGCAGAAGAACGTAACGCCTCCCGCTGCGCTCACCCAGATGTTCATAGACATAGGCTGCTCCGGCCGTGAGGAGGCGGAAGCGCACGTCGCCGTGGGGGACATCTGCGTGTACGCTCCCCATTTCGTGGACATGGGCAGCCGCGTGGCGTGCTGCGCGCTGGACGACCGCATCTGCTGCGCCATACTGGTGGCGGTGATGAAAAAGATCAAGTCTCCCCACGACATCTACTGCGTGTTCACTTCCCAGGAGGAAGTGGGCTGCCGGGGCGCCCAGGCGGCGGCGTACTGGATCGATCCGGACTTCGGCATCAACCTTGATGTGACCGCCTCCGCGGACACCCCCGAGTGCAGCCCCATGCCCATGAAGCTGGGCGAAGGCCCCACTATCAAGTACAAGGACCGTTCCGCCGTGATAACAAGACCGGTAATCGAGTTCATGCACAAAGTGGCTGACAAGAACGGCATAAAGGTCCAGAACGAGGTGCTGCCCTACGGCGGAACAGACGCCAGCGCCGTGCAGACCACCAGAGGCGGCAAGCCGGCGTGCTGCGTGTCCGTCGCTACCCGCTATATCCATTCTCCCATTGAGACCGCAGACCTTAACGACTGCCTGGGCGCCGTGGACTTCGTGTGCGCAATGGCGGAGGAAAATGAACTGCCCCTGGAATAGATACCGAACCGTTTGCAGTGCAGGCGCCCGCTCAGGCGGGCGCCTGTGTTCATGCTGCGGTGGGCAAACGGGCGGTTTTATGGTATAATGGTACTGAAAATCGGATGGGGAGAACGGGAATGTGAGGACGATATCCAGACAGCAGGCACGGCAGTTCATCCTGGCGAAGCAGGGGCTGATCGGCGCGCACCGGTTCGAGGGCAAGAGCGGCGCTTACGCATTCGTCAAGCAGGCGGGCTGCATACAGTTCGACCCCGTGGACGTATGCGGCAAGAACGCGGAGCTCACGCTGCAGTCCCGGGTGAAGGGCTTCACGAAACAAACGCTTTGGGAGTTGTTATACAGGGACAGGGCGCTGGTGGATTATACCGATAAGGAACTCTCCATCTGGGCGATAGAGGACTGGCCGTACTTTGCTTCCTACCGGGAACGCAGCCGCGGGATGGGGGAGACCTTCGAAGGGCTTAAGCAACTGGAGGAACAGGCGCTCAAGTACATCTTCGAGAACGGGCCCGTTTCCAGCGACACGCTGCCCATAGAGGGAGAGATATTCTGGCATTCCTCCATGCACTGGAGCGGGAACTGGGACAAAAACTCCCGGGCGGCCAGGTCGGTGCTGGAACAGCTGTATACGGACGGCACGCTGGTGATCCACCACAAGCAGGGCAGCCGCAAGTACTACGACCTGGCGGAAAGGTATCTGCCCGCAGCATTGCTTTCGGCAGCGGATCCCTGCGAAAACGAAGATGAGTTTATCCGCTGGCGGGTGCTCAGGCGGATAGGCGCCGCGGGTCTGCTGTGGGACAAGAACAGCACCGCGTTCCTGGGCATAGGGCTAGACGCGGAAAAACGCGGGCGCGCGCTCGACAGGCTGGAAAAGGACGGCCTCATCATCCCGGTGCAGGTGGAAGGATTCAAAACAAGGTTCTATTGCCGCGCCGAGGACGAAATGCTACTTAACAACGTTCTTACAGGACAGGCGGACCTGAAACCGCGCATGGAGTTCATAGCGCCGCTGGACCCGCTGATGTGGGACAAGGCGCTTATAAAGGCGCTGTGGGATTTCGGGTATTCATGGGAGATATATACCCCGGCTGACAAGCGCAGATACGGCTATTACACGCTGCCGATACTCAGAGGCGAAACCTTTGCCGGACGCATAGATACGGCCGTCGACCGGAAGCGGAACGTGCTGCGCGTGAACGGGGTTTGGTGGGAACCGGGGGTCAGGCAGACCAAAAAACTGAGCGCGGAACTGGAAAGGACGCTTAACCGCTTCAGCCGCTTCAACGGCTGCCGGGAGTTCGAAATGTGATATACCGAGCAAAACATCCGCCCGAGGGCGGATGTTTTGCGATATCGGGACGGTCTCAGATGCGGTTTTTAAGAATGTCCGCGGCGAGCTCCAGCATCCTGTAGGCGGCGTCCCGGGCGGCCACGATCTGGTCGTACACCAGGTCCTCGCTTAACACGCCCCGCTGGAGACCTTCGGGGAGCAGCCCCTGCTCGTCCAGCTCCAGGTCGTTACGCCATGCGCTGCTGCCGTAATAGGAAAACAGCTTTATCATGCCCTTGCGCGCGTCGTCCATGCGGTCCAGCTGTGTTTCCAGTTCGGACAAAACCTCCTGGCACTCGTTAAGCAGGGGCTCCATTTCGTTTATGCGCTTTACGCTTTTTTCGATCTTCGCCGGGGAAGGTTTCCTGCTGCTCATGATCATCACCTCTTTCTGTAGATAGTACCATAGCGCGGAACGGGAGAAAAGTCAAGGGGAGCATGAATATGAAAAAGACGCCGACAGGCGTCTTTTTGTCATGCGGTCACGGCGTCAGTTCTTCCGCCGGGGTGCGGCGGGCCAGTATGAAGTGCGCGGGGTTTGGATACAGGCTCACCGTCTGCATGTGGGCAGGGTTGGCGTAAAGGTAAAAGCCTACCCTCGTGCGGGCGTAGGCGTACAGCTCGAACAGAGTCACCCGCCCGTCCAGGTTGAAGTCTGCCAGCAGGCTGCAGGGGCGGTCCTGCATCATGTCCCAGCCCAGCCCCTCGCACACGCTGCGGGCGAAGGCGGTGGACACGGTGTCCTCGTTTAGCTCGCCTTCGGTTACCCGGTAGCTCTCCTCGTCCCAGCGGCAGGAGGTGAGCATAAGGTATTTGCCGGAATCGAAACAGGAGGGCAGCAGCCAGCCGGACGTGTCTTCACCCTCGGCAAAGCCCCCGGAAAAACAGCAGTCTATGAACAGTATCACACGCCCGGGGATCTCCCGGGTTACGCTCTCCAGCTCCTGCGGAGTGAGGCGGTCGCCTCCCGCCAGCTCGATATAGACCGTGTCCGCGTCCTTTCCGCCGTGGGCGGTCAGGTAGATGAGGCTCACGTCGTCCTCTTTCGCGTAGGCAAAGCGCCGGTTTATGGCGGCAAACAGCTCCTCTTGGGTCATGTCGAAGATGATCTCGCTTGAAAAGCGGGTCTCTCCGTCAAGGGCGAAGGTCAGCGCGTCCGACACGCCCGCTATGGAGTTAAGTCCCCCCAGACGGGCGCGCCCGTCCTCATAAACGGTCATGCCCGCGCACAGCGCCCGGTATCTGGGGGCGTCCGCAAGCGCGGGCAGAGAGAAAAGTATAATAAGTATTACGGCTAAAAGGCGTTTCATCTGGTCCGCGGCTAATCCTTTTTAAGATAGTCCGCCTTAACGTAGCCGGTAAGCTCCACGGTCTTGAAGCTTACCCAGTTGTCCTCGTACTGGCCGGTGACGATCACCTTTTCGCCGCTGTACAGCAGTCCGGCGATCTGGCTCTGGGTGGTGGGGGCTGTCCTCACGTTCAGCGTGGTGGCGGTGACGGTGGCGTAATACTCGCCGTCCTCAAGGGGAGGCAGCGGCGCCTGAGTGGGCCGGGGAGTGGGCTTGGCGCGGGCGTAGCCCAGGGAATCCGGCAGGGCGGACAGAGGCAGCAGGGACATCTGCTTCCAGTCGATCCTGTACCACTCCAGACCGGGATAGTAGAAGGAAAGGATCTCCTCGGCGTCCATGTGGTGCTGGCCCGCCATGGTCTGGGCGCCCCGCTGGCTCATGCCCACCCCGTGGCCGAAGCGGCGGGAGATGAGGGTGAAGCCGTCGTCGTCCTCCTCGACATAGAACACTTCGTAGTTGGTGGAGTTGATCTTGATGTTCAAAAGCTCTTTGAGCTGGGAATAGGTGCCGAAAGTGATCTTTACCGGCTCCTCCACGGGAGTAAACTCACCGAGCACCCACTTCTCTTCGGGCGTGGGCTCAGGCTCGGGAGTGTCGGAAGGCGCGGGGGTCGCGGAAGGCTCCGCGGTCGGTTCGGGGGTCGGGGCGGGCGTGACCTTTTCCAGCTTTCTGACGCTGGCATTTACATATACTTCCAGCGTTCTGTACATAAGGCTGCCCTCGGTATCGGGGTCTGCCAGCTTTACGGAAGCGATCTCGTCCAGGCGCACTTCCTGCGCACCGGGCAGGTTCAGCTTGAGCTCATCCATTATCAGGGGATACAGGGGACTGTCCTCCGCGGGCTTTCGGGATATGAAGGCGGTCTTCTGCTGGCTCAGGCTGTTTTCCAGGTCGTAGGGATCGTCCTTCATCTGGATGTAGCTGACCACTCCGCCCCACACCTGCTTGGTGGCGGCTATCTGCCCGCCGTTGGAGGCGGTGTAGTAGCACTGGGCGTACTTGCCGTTTGCCATGCCCACCACGCCCCGGGTCTGTTCCACGGCGCGGATGACGTTGGTAAGGGAGGGGTCAAGCCCCTTGAACACCTGGTCCTGGGTGGTGTCGACCAGGTCGTAAGCGCTTTTGCCCGCGTTCTGCTTGGCTCTCAGGGCGTAGGTGCGGGCGGCCACCGCCTGGGCTTTCAGGGCTTCCAGGGGGAAGGAATTGCTCATTTCGTAAGCCACGACGCCGCATAGATAGTCCTCCACCTGTATGGAGAGCACGCTGCTTATGCCCCTGCCGTCGGAGCTTAAGCGCAGGTCGCCCTTGAACAGGTTGTCCTTCTCGCTTTCGTGGATGTAGATGCCGCCGGGGTCGGAATTGTCTTCCGCCGCATGGCGCTTTAACGTGAACGCGCCGCCCATGTCTATGGTCAGGCCGCCCGCGCTTAAGTACAGGGTGCCGCTGTCTTCGGCAACGGTGACCTCGGTGCCTTTGGCAAAGCGGAAGCCCGCGTCCCCGTCCACCGTGTAGATGCCGTCAAGCGTCAGGCCCAGCGCCTTGGGGCTGCCCAGGGAGCGCAGGTAGACGCGGATGACGCCGTCGTCCACTATGTCGCTGTTGCGGGCGCTTATGTCGGAACTGCCCCGAAGTATCGGCAGCGTCACCAAAAACGCCAGACAGATCACCAGCGCGCATGCGACGCCCAGTATGATCCGCCTTTGCCTTTGTTTTTTAAGCCGCTTTTGCTTTTTGCTGCCCATAAATATCTCCTGTGGTTTTTAGGTTAGACGGCGAAAAGGGCCGGTTTGTTCTAAAACGTGCGGCGGAGCCAGGCCCCGCCGCTTTTATGTCCGTCAGACGCTAATCTGTGAGGTGAAGCCTTCGCTCACTTTCTTTATGGCTTCCGCCGCCTTTTCGCGGCTGTCCTCCCTTACGCCCGCGTAGATCTTGAGCTTGGGTTCGGTGCCGCTGGGCCGTACGCAGACCCACGCGTCCCCTTCCAGCTTGTACAGCAGCACGTCGCTGGCGGGCAGGCCCATCACGCCGCCCTTGGCGAAGTCCAGCGCCTCGAGCACCTTGCGGCCCGCGACCTCACCGGGGGGAGTTTCCCTGAGCAGGCGCGTGGCTTCCTCGCGCTTCTTTACGCCGTCCAGTCCGGGCATGGTCACGGACACTGTCTTTTCGGCAAAGAAGCCGTAACGGGCGTACATGTCGTTGACCGCGTCCATAAGGCTCATGCCTTTGGACTTGTAGTAGGCGGTGAGTTCCGCCGCCAGCAGGGAAGCGATCACGGCGTCCTTGTCGCGGATATAGCCGCCGGTCAGATAGCCGTAGCTCTCCTCAAAGCCCAGCAGGAAACCGTGATTGCCGATCTTTTCTTTTTTGTCGATGGTCTCGCCGATGAACTTGAAGCCCGTGAGCACGCGCTCTATGGTTATGCCGTAGGCTTTTGCGATGTAGTCCACCATGCGGGTGGACACTATGGTCGTGACCGCGTAGGCGCCTTCCGGGGGCTGCTTCGCGCGCAGGATGTATTCCAGCATCAGGCAGCCCGCCTGGTTGCCGGTGACGGGCGTCCATACGCCGTCGATCTTGATCATCATGCCCATGCGGTCGCTGTCCGGGTCGGTGCCGATGATCACGTCAGCGCCGATCTTGTCCGCGTATCCGATGGCTATGGTGAAAGCTTCGGGGTTCTCGGGGTTGGGGCTCACCACGGTGGGGAAGTCTCCGTCGGGCAGCTCCTGCTCCTTTACCACGGTCACGTCCGTATAGCCCGCGCGCTTAAGCGCTTCCCTCACCAGCAGGTTGCCCGCGCCGTGCAGGGGGGTGTAAACGATCTTGAGCTTGACGCCCGTGCGGGTGAGCAGGTCCTTGTCGGGGCGCAGGGAGAGCACGTGCTCGATGTAAGCCTCGTCCACGTCTTTGCCTATGGTCGTGATGAGGGGATCGTCCTCTTCGGCCATTTCCACGTTCAGGGGGTCGAGCTCGCTCATCAGTTTGAACACGGCTGAAGCGGTGACGGGAGTGATCTGTCCGCCGTCCGCGCCGTAGGCCTTAAAGCCGTTGTATTCCTTGGGGTTGTGGCTGGCGGTGATGACTATGCCCGCCGCGCAGTTCAGATGCTTGATGGTGAAGGAAAGCTCGGGAGTGGGGCGCAGGGAGTCGAACAGGTATACGGGGATGCCCATCTTCGCCAGCACCCGCGCGGAGTCGCAGGCGAACTCCCGGGAGAAGTTGCGGCTGTCGTGGGCAATGGCCACGCCTGTTTTGCCGGGCAGGTTCTCTTCCTTGAGACGCAGGCCCAGCGCCTTGGCGGCGCGGCGCACGGTGAACACGTTCATACGGTTGGTGCCCAGGCCCAGTATGCCCCTCAAGCCGCCGGTGCCGAACTCCATGTCCTTGTAAAACCGGTCCTCGATCTGCTTGGGGTCGTTTTTTATGGCCTCGAGCTCCGCCTTCTGCGCGGCGTCCAGGGAGGGGCTGTTAAGCCAGATTTCGTATGCGGTCATAACTGTCAGCTCCAATTATTTATTTGGTTCCGAATATGCGGTCGCCCGCGTCGCCCAGGCCGGGCACGATGTATTTGTTCTCGTTTAGCTTTTCGTCGATGGCGGCGATGAAAATGTCCACGTCGGGATGGGTCGCCTGGACCTTCTGGATGCCTTCGGGGCAGCCCACCAGGCACACCAGCTTGATGTTGTGGCAGCCGCGCTTCTTGAGCATGGTGATGGCGTCGCAGGAGGAGCCGCCGGTGGCCAGCATGGGGTCGACCACGATCAGTTCGCGCTCGGAAGCGTCCGGGGGCAGCTTGCAGTAGTATTCCACGGGCAGGTGGGTCTCAGGATCGCGGTACAGGCCGATATGGCCCACGCGGCAGGTGGGGATCAGGCTCACAAAGCCGTCCACCATGCCCAGACCGGCTCTGAGGATGGGCACTATGCCCAGCTTTTTGCCGCTGATGACTTTGCTTTTGCACTTGCAGATGGGGGTCTCGATCTCGATCTCTTCCATTGGAAGGTCACGGGTGACCTCATAGCACATGAGGGTGGCGATCTCGCTTAAAAGCTCGCGGAAGTCCTTGGCTCCGGTTTCGATCTGGCGCATGAGCGTCAGCTTGTGCTGTACGAGGGGATGATCAATAACGTGTACCTGACCCATTAGCTTGCACTCCCTTACATAAATTATCAGCATAATTATACTCCATCAGCGGCGATTTGGCAAGTTATAATTGGGGTTGCCAAAAAAGCCCGGAAGTGATAAAATATCTTATAATAGGGGGAGTGCGGTATGCGTAAAATCAATGTGGCGGTAATAGGCTGGGGTTTTATGGGCAGGATGCACGCCCACGCCCTGAGAAGCATACCGCTGATGTACAGGGACCTGCCCTGGCGGCCCGAACTGAAACTGCTGGCCAGCGGTCATCTGGACAATGCCCGGAGAGGCGCGCTGGACGCGGGTTTTGAAGAGTATACCGACGACTGGACCCGTATCCTGACCCGGGACGACATAGACGCGGTCAGCGTATGCACCCCCAATTCCCTGCACGAGGAGATGGCCGTTAGCCTGCTGCGTGCGGGCAAGCACATATACATAGACAAACCGCTGTCCACCTCATACGACAGCGCGAAACGCATATATGACGCCTGGAAGCAGAGCGGCGCTAAAGCGCAGGTGGTCATGAACAACCGCTTCCTCCCCGCGGTGATGCGGGCGAAGCAGTTGGCGGACGAGGGCAGGATAGGCGACATACTCACGTTTTCCGCCCGCTACCTGCACTCCGGCAGCATAAGCCCAGACAAGGCCGCGGGCTGGAAGATGACGGGCGAGGGCGGCGTGATACTGGACCTGGCCTCCCATGCGCTGGATCTGATCTGCCATATCGCGGGCCGGCCGGACAAAGTTATGTGCGCAAGCCGGGTGTTGTATCCGACCCGTCCCGTAAAGGGCGGCGGGAAAACGAGCGACCTGGGGGAAGACCACGCGCTGATGCTGCTGAAAATGCCTTCCGGGGCGCTGGGATACTGCGAAGCCGGCAAGATATCCACCGGCGCGGACGACGAACTGACCGTGGAGGTCCGGGGCACGAAGGGCGCGCTTAAGTTCGACCTTATGGAGCCCTCCCACCTGGAGTTTTACGACAACACCCTGCCCGAACAGCCTCTGGGCGGCGGGCGCGGGTTCACAAAGATAGAGACGGTGGGGCGCTATCCCGCGCCCGCCGGGGCATTCCCCCCGCCTAAGAACGCCGTGGGCTGGGAGAGGGGCCACATCCACTGCTATTACAGCTTCCTGGACGCGATATACAACGGCACAGTGCCGCCATGCGGGCTTGACGAAGCGCTCGGGCTGCAGGGGCTGATGGAAGCGGCGATGAAGTCCCGCGAAAGCGGGCAATGGGAAACAGCGATAACTTGAAAAGGAATCGATAAATGGCACAGACTTATACCGCAAAAGACATAACCGTACTTGAAGGGCTGGACGCGGTGCGCATGCGTCCTGGCATGTACATCGGCTCTACGGGTCCCAGGGGCCTGCACCATCTGGTGTGGGAGATCGTGGACAACGCAATAGACGAAGCCGCCAACGGCTACGCCACCGAGATAAGCGTGACGCTCAAAAAAGACGGCTCCTGCGAGGTCACGGACAACGGGCGCGGCCTGCCGGTGGACATCCATCCCAAACTGGGCGTGAGCGCGGTGGAGGTCATATACACCCAGCTGCACGCGGGCGGCAAGTTCGACGACAAGAACTACGCGTACTCCGGCGGTCTGCACGGGGTGGGCGCCAGCGTGGTGAACGCCCTGAGCGAATGGTGCACCGTCGACGTGTACCGGGACTACACCCACTACTATATGCGCTTTGAGAGCGTGGAGGATCCCAAGACCCACAAGATCATGTCCGGCCATCCGGTGGCGCCCCTGGAAAAGGTGGGCAACACCAGGAAGCGGGGCACCACTATCTGCTTCAAGCCCGACGACCGGGTGTTCGAGGATACGGACTTCAACACCGACACCGTGCGGCGCAGGATACGGGAACTGGCGTACCTTAACCGGGGCATCCGCTTCATATTCACGGACGAGAGGATAAAGGACGAGACGCTCAGGAAGAGCGAGTTCATGTACGAGGGCGGGCTGACCGACTTCGTCGCCTACCTTAACGAGGGCAAGACCGCGATCACCGAGCCCATGCTGTTCGAGGGAGAGAGCGGCGGCGTGCGCATCCGCGCCTGCTGCCAGTACACCGACAGCTACACCGAGAGCCTGTTCTCCTTCGTGAACAACATTCCCACGCCCGAGGGCGGCACCCACGAGACGGGCTTCAAGGCCGCGCTGACCAAGGTGTTCAACGACTACGCCCGCAAGATGGGCGCGCTGAAAGACAAAGACAACAACCTGTCGGGCGAGGACTTCCGCGAGGGCATGACCGCGATACTGGCGGTGAACGTGAAAAACCCCCAGTTCGAGGGGCAGACCAAGGGCAGGCTTGGCAATACCGAAGTCAGGCCCGTAGTGGAAGGCTGGCTGTCCGAGAAACTGAGCCTGTACCTGGAGGATCTTAAGAACCAGGCCGCGGCGAAGATAATACTGGAAAAGGCCATGAAAGCCGCCAAGGTGAGGGAGGCCGCCAGAAAAGCCCGGGACGTGGCCAGGCAGAAAAACGAACTGGAGGCCGCGCCGCTGGTGGGCAAACTCTCCGCCTGCACGGGCCGGGACGCCAAACTCAACGAGCTGTTCATAGTCGAAGGCGATTCCGCCGGAGGCAGCGCCAAGCAGGGCCGCGACCGCTGCTTCCAGGCGATACTGCCCCTGAGGGGCAAACCCCTGAACAGCGAGAAAAAGCGCCTGGAGCAGGTGCTGGCCAACGAGGAGATCCGTTCCATGATAACCGCGCTGGGCACCGGCATAGGCGAGGATTTCGACATAAACCGCTTGAAGTACGACAAGGTCATAATTCTGTCGGACGCGGACCAGGACGGCGCGCATATAAGGGCGATACTGCTCACATTCTTCTACCGCTACATGAAGCCGCTGATCACCGAGGGGCACGTGTATATGGGCATGCCGCCGCTTTACAAGGTGCAGAAGGGCGACAAGGCCACGTACTGCTACGACGACAAGGAACTTAATGAGGTAATGAAGAGCGTGGGCAAGGGCTACACGCTGCAGAGATATAAAGGCCTGGGCGAAATGAACCCGGAGCAGCTCTGGGAGACCACCATGAACCCCGCCGGACGCAAGCTGACCCAGGTGTCGATAGAGGACGACGCGGAGGCGGAGCGCATGGTCACCGTGCTGATGGGCGACAAGGTGGAGCCCCGCAAGGACTACATTTTCGCCTACGCGGACTTCAATAAAAAAGACGATTTCGTGCCTGTGGGCGAGGAAGGAGGCCGCGCGTAAATGGCAAGAAGGCCAAAAAACGAGCCCATGGAAGGCGTAAAGACCGAAGTCATAACCCAGAAGACCATGGAAAGCGTGATGCACGCCTCCATGATGCCCTACTCCGAGCACGTAATCCTCGACCGGGCGCTGCCCCGGGTGGAGGACGGCTTAAAGCCCGTGCAGAGGCGCATACTCTACACCATGCAGGAACTGGGGCTGACCCCCGACAAACCCCACAGGAAGTGCGCCCGCATAGTGGGCGACTGCCTGGGAAAATACCATCCTCACGGCGACTCTTCCGTGTACGGCGCGCTGGCCCGCATGGCGCAGGATTTCGCGCTCAGGGAGACGCTGGTGGACGGCCACGGCAACTTCGGCTCCATAGACGGGGACTCTCCCGCCGCCATGAGGTACACCGAAGCCCGCATGACGCCCCTGGCCGTCGAGATGCTTAAGGATATCGACAAAAACACGGTGGATTTCCACCTGAATTTTGACGATACCCAGATGGAACCGGATCTGCTGCCCGGCTCGTTCCCGAACATACTGGTGAACGGCGCGGACGGCATAGCCGTGGGCCTCGCCACCAACATCCCGCCCCACAACCTGGGCGAAACCATAGACGGCGCGGTGGCGCTGATGGACAATCCCGATATTACCACGCGGGAACTGATGCAGTACATTCCCGGTCCGGACGTCCCGACCGGCGGCGTGATGGCCGCGGGAGAGGAACTGTTCGAGGCATACGAGACCGGCCGCGGGAAGGTGCAGCTGCGCGCCAAGGTGGATATCGAAAAGGGCGCGGCGGGCAGGACGCTGCTGGTCATCAGCCAGATGACCTACGCCAAGAACAAGTCCGCCCTGCTGGAAAAGATACTAAAGCTCTCCGAGGAAAAGAAAGAGCTGTTCAGCGACATATACGACATACGAGACGAGTCCGACCGCACGGGCATGCGGGCGGTGATTGAGCTTAAAAAGGACTGCGACCCCGAGCGGGTGCTGGCGGGGCTGTACAGGTACTCCGAGCTCCAGGACACAGTGGGCATAAACATGGTGGTGATCGCCGAGGGCAAGCCCATGCAGCTGGGGCTCAAGAGCATACTGTCCTACTACCTTAAGCACCGCAAAAACGTGGTGACCCGCCGTACCAGGTACGACCTGGACAAGGCGAAGGCCCGGGCGCACATACTTGAAGGGCTCATAATCGCCGTGGACAACCTGGATGAGGTGATAGCGCTCATCCGCTCCAGCAAGACGCCAAAGGAAGCCAAAGTGCGACTGATGGAAAGGTTCAGCCTTTCCGAAGAACAGGCCCAGGCGATCCTGGACATGCGCCTGCAGCGCCTGACCAACCTGGAGATAATCACCCTCAGGCAGGAGTACGCCGACATACTCAAGCTCATCTCAAAGCTTGAAGCGATTCTTAAAAGCGAAAAGAAGCTGAACCAGGTGATAAAGGACGAACTGCTGGAGCTCAAACAGAAATACGCCAATCCCCGCAGGACGCTGCTGGTGGAGGGCTTCGAGGAGAACGAGATCAAGCCCGTGCCCAGGGAGGCCGAGGAGACGCTGATCTATATCAGCCGCCAGGGCTTCATAAAGCGCGTCAGCCCCCGCCTGTACGACAAGGCGGTGGCGGCGGGAGAGACCACCGACGCCGGGGAGCAGCTGTTCCGCACGGACACAAACGCGAAACTGCTGTACTTTACGGACCTGGGTTCCTGCTTCACGCTGCCCGCGGAAAAGATACCCGAATGCCGGGTAAAGGACAGGGGCACGCCTCCCGGGGCGCTGCTTGCGGGCCTTGAGCACGGGGAGACGCCGGTGAGCGCGGTGCTCATCGAAAACGGCGATTTTTCCGGCGAGATACTCTTTGTCACAAAGGGCGGCATAGTCAAGCGCACGGAACTCAAGGAATACGACATCAACCGCGCCAAGTTCCAGGGCACGGGAGTCAAGGCCGGGGACAAGCTCGCCTGCGTCAGACGCTTAAGCGGAGAGGAGACCCTGCTGCTCATCAGCCGCCAGGGCATGAGCATACACTTCAGCCTTTCCGAAGTGTCCCTCATCGGCCGCACCGCCGCGGGCGTGAAGGGCATGGGACTGGGCGAAGGGGACGAGATCCTCCTGGCGCTGCCCAATTCCTCCGAAGGCGAGGTACTTTTGGTCACCGAAAAGGGCTTTATGAAGCGCGCGCTGCTCATTGACTTCGACCTGCAGGCAAGGGGCGGCAAGGGCGTCAGGTGCTTTAACCTTCTCAAGAACGCCTCCAACGGCAGCTATCTGGTGACGGCGATGGAAGTCAAGGAACCGTTCAACTTCATCTGCCGCCTGACGGGAGACCAGACCCAGATATTCAACACCGACCACGTGAAGATCGAGCGAAGGGAAAGCAAGGGAAGCATGTACGCCATGTGCGTACTTGGAGATACGGTAGAAGAAGTTTACAGGGGGTAGAATATGGAATACGGACTGCAGATGTACTCCGTAAGGGACATCACGGGCAAGGACCTGAAAGGCGCGCTCAAGCAGGTGGCGGACATTGGCTACAAGTATGTGGAGTTCGCGGGCTTTTTCGGCCACGAGGCAAATGAAGTCAAGGGCTGGCTGGAAGAATTCGGGCTTACTGCCAGCGGCACGCATACCGGCATAAATCCCCTGCTGGATGACTTTGAGGGCACGGTAAAATACCACAAAGCCATCGGCTGCCCCGCCATAATCATACCGGGCGCGGACCTGTCCTGCCAGGAAAAACTGGACGCCTTCGTAAAGAACGCAAACATGCTGATACCCAGGCTGGCGGACGAGGGCATCACCCTGGGCTACCACAACCACGGCCATGAGTTCAGGGCCAACCGCGACGGCAGCATGATCCACGAGCAGCTGGTCTACAGGACGGACCTGCGCTTTGAAATAGACACTTTCTGGTACTATGACCAGACGGGCATCTCCGCCAAAGGCATACTGGAAAGGCTTAAGGACAGGATAGACTTTATCCACATCAAGGACGGCTTCCGCAGCGGCGAAGGCATGCCCCTGGGCTGCGGCAACGCGCCCGTACGGGAAGCATACGACACCGCGAAGAAGCTTAACATGCTGATGGTGGTGGAGAGCGAGAGCCTTAAGCCCGACGGCATAAGCGAGGCCCGCGAGTGCTTCAGGTATTTGAGGAAACAGGAAAACAATTAACCTTTCCCGGCTTTTGCCGCCGGGGAAGGCGGAATAATATGATTATGATAAATCAATTCACATTTGGAGGATTATTCTGATGGCTGCGTTGACCATGGACAAACTGGTGGCACTGTGCAAAAATAAGGGCTATATATTCGCGGGAAGCGAGATATACGGCGGCCTGAGCAACACCTGGGACTACGGCCCCCTGGGCGTTGAGTTCAAAAACAACGTTAAAAAGGCCTGGTGGAAGAAATTCGTGCAGGAGAGCCCCTACAATACGGGCGTGGACTGCGCCATACTCATGAACCGCGAGGTGTGGGTGGCGTCCGGACACGTGGGCGGCTTTAACGACCCGCTCATGGACTGCAAGGCGTGCAAGGCCCGCTTCCGCGCGGACAAGCTGATCGAGGACTTTACCGGCGGCAAGGAGACGGGCGACGGCTGGAGCAACAAGGAGCTGGAAGACTATATCCAGCAGCACGCCATTCCCTGCCCCGTGTGCGGGAAAAGCGACTTTACCGGCATCCGCCAGTTCAACCTGATGTTCAAGACCTTCCAGGGCGTTACCGAAGATGCCAAAGCAGTGGTTTATCTGCGTCCCGAGACGGCTCAGGGCATCTTTGTCAACTTCAAGAATGTGCAGCGGACCAGCCGCAAGAAGCTCCCGTTCGGCATCG
>JAGCIC010000005.1 GCA_017648805.1 Clostridia bacterium | reverse complement strand
GACTGGCTGTTCGCGACGCTGGAAGGCAATTTCGCTTTCCCGGAAGATTGGGATGGGTCCTTCCAGTTATCCAACATCCCGCCGCTGTTTATCGAGAAACAGCCGGAAGGCGGGTTTATCTCCTTTGATGGCGGCGAGTCCGTCACCCTCTCGGTAGAGGTGAGCGGCGGTGAAAAGCCCTACACCTACGAGTGGCACATGAAGGACCATACATACGATTCCGTGATGGATAATGACGCGCTTGCCGCCGCGGGAAGCGATACAGATAAACTTTCCGACTGGGGTTCGACATGGGAGTCCTTATTCGGCGGCCTGGACCTGGATCTTATAGGGGAAAATACGCCCCAAGTGGACGTAAGTTCCGAGATCGTGGGCACGGACAGCCCCGTATTGTACGCCGACAAAGGCATATGCGAATACTGGTGCAAGATAACGGACAACGCGGGCCAGAAGATAGAGACCGAAAGCGCGTACGTAAACTACAAAGTCCATATCATCGAGCAGCCCCACAACGTTAATCTCACGGGTGTCGAGACCGCAGTCTTGACCTGCAAGGCGGCGGGCGGGTACGAAGAAAACGGCTACACCTACACCTGGCACGACCAGTACGGCATCGAGGTGGGCACGGGTCCCGAGTTCGCCTGGGACCTGGAGGGCGAGTATTACTGCGTGGCTTCCGACGGCGTGGACACCGTGTATTCCGATAACGCCGTGCTGTATTATGCCGATCGCCTCAGGATCCGCAATCTCAGAGGCGGCGGCGACAGATACTGGCCTGAGGAGGAGGGAAAGCTCATAGCCACAGTATCGGGCGGCGTGCCTCCTTATGAGGCAGTGTGGACGGACAACCTCCCCACGAGCGAAGGCACTGTGGTGGGCAAATACACCATATTCACCGGTGTGTCCTCAGCCGCGGGGGATTACACTTTCACCGTAACGGATTCGATGGGTGAGCGCATGGAAAGAACAGTGACCCGCCGCGACAGGCAGCTCACCATAACCAGGCAGCCGGAGAGCGGAGTGATACCTGGGGGCGGCAAGCTGCCCATCGGCGTGGAGGTTTACCCGGAAGACGCCGTTCTGCCCATAGATTATGCATTGTTTAAAGACGGAGAACATCTTATAGGAGAGACACAAAACGCGTACTCTGACAGCTTCGATATGGATGAACCGGGCATCTACCAATACGTGATAACCGACGCCCTGGGGCACAAAGCCACGTCAAACTATGCCGTACTGAAAGTGGAGGAGTTCCGCGTTGTGGACCAGACCCAGTCCGCCGAGCTCAAATCGCCCACCGACATGGTGACCCTGAGCGTGGAAGTGACAGGCGGCACCCCGCCTTACGAATACCAGTGGTTCCGCCAGGGATTCTCTTCCTGGAAGGAGCTGGAGGGCGAAGACGCAAGCTCGCTCTCCGGGTATCCCTTTGGCACATATGCCTGCCGCATAATGGACGCCAAATACTGCATATGGAGCGAGCCGATAAGCGTTAAGTACGCGGGCGAGAAACCTCTGATATTGATGCAGCCCTCTTCAATAGTCCTGAAGCCGGGCCAGAACGGCTACACGCTCAGCTGCTACGCCATATCCGGCACGGGTGACAACAGCGGGATTATCTACGCCTGGTATTACTGGCAAAAGAGCAATAATCTCATACCCGGTCTCGGGGAGTGGAAACCGATGAGCGTGGAAAAGAACGGAAGAGTGACTGCCTACGGAACGGGCATGTACAGGTGCATGGTCACGGATATGACCACGGGCAAGCATACCTGGAGCAACATCGCGGGGGCGAGCGAGGAACTCGTGTTTGTAGGGGTAAAAGAAACCATGACGTTCAGTGATGCCTCGCGATTCGAGCTCTCTTTCAAGGGCGGATGCGCACCGTACACAGTCACATTATTCATTAGGTGGGCAGAGTGGAAAAATAATACTTTAGATTATTCCTATAGAGTATTCTTCACAGACACGATCAATTCCGCCGCGGAATTGGCTCAATTAGAATATGATCTTAGGTATAATTTTCTTCTTCCTGCGCCTTCGGGGCGTTTCGATTACATTAATGCAAGGTATCAAGTTGTTGTTACGGATGCTTTAGGCAACAAATGCGAATCGACTGACTTTACTCACGGAATGAAGGATAATTGAAGCAAATAGGCTGAAACAAATCTGTCATCCGAAAGGAGTCACATATGAAGAAGCTGATATCTATACTGCTGTGCGCGCTGCTGGCGTTAAGCGCATTTGCCCTGGGGGATGGCGAGCCGCTTCCCCCTTTCGACCCGGACGCCTATGAGTTTTACGAGATGCCCGTGCCCTTTGAGCGGTCCATACTAGGTGACTGGTACGCCGAGTTTCAGGGAGTCGCCATAAAGCTCACTCTCACGGAAAAAGGAGAGTACACGCTTTCCGTGCCCGGCGCGGAGTCCGTGAGTGATGTCTGGGAGCTTAAGGACGGCATGCTGTACCTTGCGGGCAACGAGGTACCCCTGCTGCCCCTGGACGAAGCCCTTATCTGGAGCACGATCAACCTGGTGTTCAGAAGGGAAGCGCCCAGCGTATACGAGCCTGCCGAAGCGTATAAGGCAGCCTCTAAAGAAGCCTACAACGGTTTCTGGCGCGCGCAGTTCACGCAGATAGGCAGCGCGCGTGATAAATCCAAGCGTCCCGCCGTGCGCGGCGTACAGACGGGAGGCAGCGTGATACTCTCTTCCGCGATAGGCGACGACACCGCGCTGTACGTTGAGAACGGCAAGGCGGCTTTAGCGGGCCGGCTGTTCGGGCGTCAGATAACGGAGTTCACGTTTACGGACGGCGCGCTGACGGCCAAAGTGGAGGGCGGTAAGGTTACGCTGCAGCTGCAGGAAGACGGCCTTTTGAGGCTGATATACGAAGGCAGCGATACGGCGGTGATCTACCTGCTGCCCGCCCCCGACCCCTACGCCGGGGCGGAAATCGAATAAACGCGCAAAACAAAAGAGAGGGCCTATACCCTCTCTTTTTTGTGCCTTTGTACGTCCCGTTCCGGCGTCATCCCAGCGCCTGATCTATCAGCACACGCGTCCTCTTCATGAACATCACGCTCAGCGCCAGTGACACCGCCTCCGCGATCAGGAAGGAGAACCACAGCGCGTCCAGCCCGAACAGCCTTCCAAGCAGCCACGCCGCGGGCAGCAGCGCCAAAAGCTGGCGGCATACGGAGATTATCATGGAGTGGGCGGGATTGCCCACCGCCTGGAACACGGAGCCCATTATTATACAGAAGCCCGCCACAGGGAAGTGCACGGCGATGATCCGTAAACCGTGAGTGCCCAGCTTCAGCATTTCCTCGCCCGCGTTGAACAGGCCCAGCAGCGTGCCCGGAATGGTCTCGAACGCTATCATGCCCGCGGTCATTATTGCGACGGAAATGTATATGCTCAGCCGCACCGTGGCCCACACCCTCTGCTTCTGCCTGGCTCCGTAATTGTAGGAGATTATTGGCACCATGCCGTTGTTCAGACCGAACACGGGCATGAATATGAACGACTGCAGCTTGTAATACACGCCGAAGAACGCGGTGGCGGCGGTGGTGAAGCCGATCAGGATAAGGTTCATCAGATAGTTCATTGCCGAGCCTACGCACTGCATGATTATGGAGGGCAGGCCGATCTTGTAGATCTCCTTCACGGTCTGGGTGTGCCATCTGAGCTTTTTAAAGTGTATGCGCACTTCCCTGACCCGGAAGAACACGAACAGCATGGCCATTATGCCCGCCACGAACTGGCCGATCACGGTGGCTACCGCCGCGCCCGCGACTTCGAGCGAGGGGATGCCCAGCTTTTCCACGCCGAAAATGAACACCGGGTCCAGCAGTATGTTGGTCACCGCGCCGCTCATCTGGCACAGCATGGCGATGCGGCTGCGCCCCGTGGCGGTGAGCATGCGTTCAAACGTGGCCTGCAGGAAGAAGCCCATGGACAGGCTCAGGCATATGGTGCAGTAACTTGTGCCGTAGGAGATTATCTTGTTTATGCGGGCGACTTCGGCTTCGCGCTTTATCTCTTCAGCTATCGCCAGCGCGTTTTTCATGGCGGGGGCGTTTATGGAACGGAAGTAGAAGTTGGAGAAGCTCAGCCCGATCACCGCGAACACCAGAGAGGTGATAATGGACAAAAACAGGCCCGTGTTTGCGCTGCGTTCCGCCTCGTACGGCATTTTCGCGCCCAGATAGCGGCTCAGCATCGCGTTGGTGCCCACCGCGGTGCCTATGCCTATGCCGATCATCAGCGTCTGCAGCGGGAAGGCCAGGGATACCGCGTTAAGCGCTTCCTCGCTGGAGGCCAGACGGGACACATAAAGGCTGTCCACCACATTGTACAGCGCCTGCACCAGCATGGACAGCATCATGGGCAGTGCGGTGGATATCAGCAGCGGCCCTATGGCCATCGTGCCCATCTTTTCGTCGTGAGACAGGGGTTTGCCGGGATTCTTCTGCATTTTGTCCTCCGAAGGAGAAGTATATGAACAGCATTTTACACCTCCGATATTATCTTTTGGCGAAAAGCGTATTAGTTTTAGGTGAGAAATGGAAAGCGGGCTCCCGCAGAGCCGCCTGACGCGCCGTGCCGCCGGCTACATCAGCCTTTCAAATACTTCCCTGATCTGCCCGGGGCTCAGGCGCTCCCCCATTGCCCTGGCAAGTTCCGCCAGGCAGTCCGAGTCGCAGGCGTCCAGCATGTGCGCAACGTTTTTGTCGCTCGCCTTGTCTCCCGCCAGCGCCCACAGACTCATCAGTTCCTCGCCGTCCCAGGCGTCGATCAGCCGGTCTGTCAGCCCTTCGTCCAGCAGCGGGCCGATCACCTTAGTCAGTTCCTCCAGTTCGTCCTCATCGCAGGCGTCTATGAGCCTTTCGATATTCTCCCTGTCCAGTCTGTCCCTGAGCGAATACGCCAGACGCGGTATCTGTTCCTCGTCACAGCCCCCGATCATGCGGTTTATCTGCTCTGTGTCCACCATATCCCTGATCTCTGACGCCAGGTCCGCCATCGCTTCGTCGTCGCAGGCATCGATAAGCCGAGTGACCATGCCGCGGGACAGGCGGTGCCTGATCTCCCTGGCCAGACGCGGTATCTCTTCCTCATCGCAGGCGTCGATAAGTTTGCCGCACAGTCTTTCGTCCAGCCGGCCTGCGAACATCCTGGCCAGGCGCGGGATATCATCGCCGTCCGCGCCGGCGATCAGCGCATCCACGTCCCCTTCTGTGAAATCCGGCCCGTCGCCCCGGGAAGGCGCCGGCTTTTCGTCCTCGAACACCCGTATGAAGCCGCCCAGCTTCTCCTTCAGTTTGTTAAACAGCCTGCCGACCTCTTTGCGGGGCAGGAAGGGCGCCAGTACGATCATGCGCTTTTCGTTGCCTTCGTCTTCGGACCTGAGGGCAAGCTCTTCGAGCAAATCCCGGTCCAGGAAAGGCGCCAGCGCGGCCAGAGTCTGCGTGGGCAGACTGCCGGCGTTCCGGCGCACCATATCACTCAGCACCTTGGATGACACGAAGGGTGCCAGCGCCGCCAGCGACTGCAGATCCGCCACGGGATCCATTTCCCGCGCGGCTTTGTCCAGGCTCTCCTGGTCCATGAACGGCGCCAGCGCCACCAGCGTGTCCAGATTATAGGTCTGCTTCCTGCCGCCCTGTCCGGATTT
>JAGCIC010000048.1 GCA_017648805.1 Clostridia bacterium | reverse complement strand
TTACGGCCCAGATGAGAGAGATACTGAAATAACCGTATTTGCACGGGCGCGGCATTGGTCCGCGCCCGTTTGGCAACTCATACAAACTGATGCCCAGGCAGACAAGTCTATGTCGGAGGTGAGGCGTTTGTACCTTACGGTGGACGGAGGCGGCAGCAAGCTCATCGCCGTTTTGTACGATGACGGGCTTACGGAGATATGTCGCGCCCGCTCCGGCGGCGTGAACCCGACGCAGAATCCGCTTCCCAGCGTGAAGGAGCATATCGCTGACTGTGTTTCCCAGCTTGCGCCGCATCTTGGCATCATCGAATGCGCCGACGAAGTGATCGCGGGCAGGCGGGAGCTGTTTGAGGAAGAACTGGCGGCGAAAACGGAAGTGAGGCGCTTCCGTCCCATCGGAGAGCCCCAGGCGGGCCTCTTCGCAGGCGCCTGCCGTCTGAACGGACTGGTGGCTATCTCCGGCACCGGCTCGGACGTGTTCCTGATCCAAAACGGCAAGGTGGTCTGCACCGTGGGCGGCTGGGGGCCTGTGATGGGTGACCAGGGCAGCGGCGCGTGGATCGGCCTGCAGGCGCTAAGGGCTTTAGGCCGCGCTGCCAACGGATGGGGCAAAAAGACGATCCTCACCGATATACTGGAAGCACATTTTCTGCAAACCACGGGCCTGTGTGCCCTGCGCGCCGTGCTGGCGTCTCCAGCGCCGTACCGGGTTGCAGCGGACGTGGTGCCTTTTGTGGCCCAGGCCGCACGGGAAGGCGACGAAGTGGCGCTGGAAATATTCGAAAGGGCAGGCGAGGCCATCGCAAGGCAGCTGGAAGCCCTTATACAAAGAGCGCCCGAACACACCGAGCGCGAGATCGTGCTGTGCGGCGGTGCGTGGAAGGCGCACGGGCGCATGCTTGACGCCTGCCGCGAATACCTGCGCCGCGCTGCCCCGGAATACATCATAAAGCGTCCCTGCTTCGAACACGTCCTGGCGGGACCCGCGCTGCGGCTGCTGGAGTCAGGCATGACCGAGAAAGAGACCCGCATCACGCTGGCGCATAAGTTTCCGGACTTTATTATAGACGAGGGGGAGATCTTCTCATGAGCGGCATAGACAGCTACTTCGATAACCTTACAGAGGTACTTAAGACCGTCCGCGATACCCAGTTTCCCGCGATGGAAGAGGCAGCCTGCCTTCTTTGCGATACGGTGGCGGGAGGAGGAAACATCTTCGCCTTCGGCTGCTCCCACGCGGGGCTGCTGGCGCTGGAGCTGTACTACCGAACAGGCGGCATGGCGCTCATCAACCCCATCAAGGCGCCCGGCCTCTGTCTGGATGTTGACCCCGCCACCTTTACCAGCCAGATCGAGCGCCTGCCTGAGTACGGAAAGCTCATTTGCGACTTTAATCCCATCAAGGCCGGAGACGCGGTGATCGTACATTCGGTATCCGGCCGGAACACGGTAACAGTCGATTTTGCCCTGCGCTGCCGCGAAAAAGGCGCAAAGGTGATCGCACTCACAAGCCTGGAGGCCGGCAGAAAAAATCCGTCCCGCCATCCTTCCGGCAAGCTGCTCAAGGATACTGCCGACATCGTGCTGGACAACTGCGGCTGTGCAGGGGACGGAAGCGTGATGCTTGAAGGCCTTCCCGAAAAGGTCGGCCCCACGTCCACCGCTGTCGGTGCGGCCATGCTCAACGCTATCGTGGTGCGCACCGTGGAGATGCTCGTTCAAAAGGGCTTTACCCCGCCCGTATTCATGAGCGCCAACGTGGAGGGCGGAGACAGGCACAACGCCCAAATGCTCGCC
>JAGCIC010000047.1 GCA_017648805.1 Clostridia bacterium | reverse complement strand
TAAAAACGGAGCGGAATATTTGATTGAAATGCATCACAGAGGCATTTTAATCAGTAAATTCCTTCCACACTCCCGTGTCGAACATTTCCCTGTACTGGAAATAGCGGGGATGCTTGCGCCAGGTGCCGTAGGTGGAGCTGCCCTCTGAAAGGAACAGGCATTCGCAGCCCGGATGCGCCTTTTTGAAGTTCTGCTTCTCGGTGTAGCTCAGGCTGGTGTACACGCACCAGAAGCGCTCCAGCTTCGTGCACGCCTCCAGGGGCTTGAGCGTGTGGAACCACAGGTAGCTCAGGTTAAGGTCCAGCAGCTCGGTGCAGCCCGCAAGGGGGCTTATGTCGGATATGGGGTTCACGAACAGCTCCAGGTACTGCAGGTGCTTTAAGCTGCCTATGGGAGTTATGTCCCTCACGTTGTTGTCCGCAAGTATCAGTATCCTTAATTCCGGCAGGTACTCCAGGAAGCTCAATTCGCCTATGTGGTGGTGCCCAAGGTCCAGCGCCCTTAAATCCGGCACGTACCTGAGCAGTTGGCAGTCCTCGCTGGTCAGGGTGGACGCGCGCACCTCCCCCACCTTTGTGGAGAACGCGGTGACGTCCGTGGGCAGCTCGTAGGTCTGCAGCCTGAGCGTCCACACGAAGGCGATCTCCGGGTGGGCGTCCACGATGGGGATCATGTCATCGTTGGTGAGTTCCGTGTGCGCCTTGAGCGTCAGCTTTCTGAGCTTCGGCATGAAGGACACCAGGCACTCCACATCCCGGCCCGTAAGCACGCCTTCCGCCGTGTCCAGGTCCAGCTCCTCGGCGGAGACGTCGAACCACTGCCCCAGCAGGCTGAATTCCCCCGTGAGGGGCACGTCCCCGGGCAGGCTCTCGGCAAATTCCCTTATCTGCTCGAGCGTGAGCTCCGACCGGCCTATGTCGCCGGAAACGGCGGACCTGATATCCGCGAGGGCGCCGGAAGAAAGGCACATCAGCGCGGCCAGTAAAAGTGACAGCAGTTTTCTGTACATGGCATTTCCCTGTTCTTCGTTTTAGTAATACGGATCGCCGCGTGTCACTTCATGACACTCGCAATGACGCATCCGCAAGAGGCTGTGTAAGTCCCGCAGGAAAAACCGTTCCTTTTGATTAAAATGCATTTCAAATGCATTTTAATCAGTAAATTCTCTCCACGTCTCCGTGTCGAACATTTCCTTATACTGGAAGTAGCGGGGATGGCTGCGCCAGGGGCCGTCCGTGGAGCCGCCCTCCTTGCGGATGTAGATCTCTATGCCCGGGTGGTTGTCCCTCAAAGACTGCACCTGCTTGGTGTAGGGGGTGTAGCCCGCGATGTCCCAGAAGCGCTCCAGCTTGGGGCAGCTGTTCAGCACTTCCACGTTCAGAAACCAGTTCCAGCTCAGGTTCACGTCCAGCAGCTCGGTGCAGTTGGCCAGGGGCGAGATGTCGGTGATCTTGTTCACGAACAGCTCCAGGTACTCCAGCTTCGTGCACTCTCCCACCCAGGTGATGTCGGTGATGTGGTTGTCCGCCAGTATGAGTATGCGCATCTCCGGGAAGAACCTCAGAAAGCTCAGGTCCTTCAGGTGATGGTGCCCCAGGTCCAGCGCCCTCAGACCCGGCACGTACCTGAGTATCTCCGGGTCGCCGTCCGAAAGGCAGGTGTAGGGCTTGAGCCCCACCATGGTGGAAAACGCGGTGGCGTCGGAGGGGATCTCGTAGCCCTTCATGCGCACCGTCCATACGAAGGTGATCTCCGGGTGCGCGTCCACCAGGGGCGTCACGTCGTCGTTCTGAAGCTCCTTGTGCGCCTTCACCCTCAGGGTCTTAAGGTTCGGCATCACGGAGATAACATGCTCCAGGTCCGCTTTGGTGAGCGTGCCCTCCGCGGCGTCCAGATCCAGCTCCTCAGCCAGGGCGTCCCAGGTCTGCCCCAGCAGCTCGAATGTGCGCGGGGCCGCCTTAGCGGTATCGGGCGCCTCCGCCGGGCAGGCGGAAAACGCCATGCAGGCGGCCAGAAGCAAAGCGATGATCGTCCTGAACATTTCTGACTCCTTAAACGTTGAAGCGGAACAGGGTCACGTCCCCGTCCTTCATCACGTAGTCCTTGCCTTCGGAACGGATGAGCCCCTTCTCCTTGCAGGCGGCCATGGAGCCTTCCCTGACCAGGTCGTCGTAGGCCACTATCTCGGCGCGGATAAAGCCCTTTTCAAAGTCGGTGTGGATCTTGCCCGCCGCCTGGGGCGCCTTGGTGCCGTTGACTATGGTCCAGGCGCGCACTTCCTTGGGCCCGGCGGTGAGGAAGGAGATGTAGCCCAGCAGTTCGTACCCCAGCTTAACCAGTCTGTCCAGGCCGCTTTTGCCTATGCCCATCTCGTCCAGGAACATCTGCTTCTCCTCCGGGTCGAGGGACGCGATCTCCTCCTCTATCTTGGCGGAGATGACCAGCACTTCGCTGCCCTCTTTTTCGGCGATCTCGCGCACCTTTTTGACCATGGGCAGTTCGTCCTGGCCTTCGCCCACGTCGTCCTCCGAGATGTTGGCGGCGTACACCACCTTCTTGGAGGTGAGCAGCAGCCAGCTTTCCATTATCTCCCGCTGCTCCTTGTTTAGCGGCGCGGTGCGGGCGGGCTTGAGGGCGTTTAAGTGCTCCAGCACGATGTTCGCGGTCTCCACTTCGTCCGCGTACTTCTTGTCGCCGTTTTTCAGCAGGTGGCTGGCCTTTTCCTGGCGCTTCTGCACGGTCTCCATGTCCGCCAGCACCAGCTCGGTCTGTATGGTCTCTATGTCCCGGGCGGGGTCGACGCTGCCGTCCACGTGGATGACGTTCTCGTCCTCAAAGCAGCGCACCACGTGCACTATGGCGTCCACTTCGCGGATGTGGGACAAAAACTTGTTGCCCAGGCCCTCGCCCCGGCTGGCGCCCTTTACCAGGCCCGCGATGTCCACGAACTCCAGTGTGGCGGGAGTGTATTTTTCGGGATTGTACATTTTGGCCAGCACGTCCAGCCTCTCGTCCGGTACCGCCACCACGCCCGTATTGGGCTCGATGGTGCAGAAGGGATAGTTGGCTGCCTGCGCGCCCGCGTTGGTGATGGCGTTGAACAGTGTGGATTTGCCCACGTTGGGAAGCCCGACCACGCCTAATTTCATGATTCCTTGCTCCTTTTAACTGTATTTGGCTGTATGATGACAGCCGCTGTTCCTTTTCTCGCGAGGAGGTTCGCAGGGGCGGCAGTCCCTCCGAATCAAAATCCGCAACGGCGGCATGTACGCCGTGAGGAGCGATCTTTGCGAAGGCGAGCATGCCCGCCAAAGCAAACGATCGCTTCTTTGTGGTTTTTGCTGAAACTTCGCAAAGTTTCAGCAAAAAACGTTTCCCTGTTTAACAGTTCCAATGATCCGGCGTCTATCGTCAGTCTGCCTGCGCGCCGGTCATTCCTGCGATCAAAACGGATCGCAGATACGTTTTGATCGGGCTTACAGCAGTCTTACCCCGTTCTTTTCGCAGATGCTCTTCGTCTCTTCGTCCCAGAAGCTGGACTGCACTTCGCCTATGTGGCACTTTTTGAGTATCAGCATGCAGATGCGGCTCTGGCCCAGGCCCCCGCCTATGGTGAGGGGCATGTTGCCGGAAAGCAGGTCCCTGTGGAAGGGCAAGTCCGCCCGCTCCGTGTGGCCGCTGGCCTCCAGCTGGCGCCTTAAGGACTCCTCGTCCACGCGGATGCCCATGGAGCTGATCTCGAACGCCCTGCCCAGCACCTCGTTCCACACGATGATGTCCCCGTTCAGGCTCCAGTCGTCGTAGTCCGGGGCGCGCCCGTCGTGGGGCTGGCCGCTCTTCAGGGGGCAGCCGATGTTCTCTATGAATATGGTGCCGAACCTGCGGGCGGCGGCGTCCTCCCTCTGGCGGGGCGTGAGGCCGGGATACATCTCCTCCAGCTCGAACGCGCTTATGAATGTGACGGAGGGGTTGATCGAGGGCGTGAGCGCGGGGAACATGGCGGTGGCGGCGAGCTCCGTGGCGGCCAGGGCGCGGCAGATCACCTTTACGGTGTCCTCCAGGTACTCCTTCGTGCGCTGGGCGCGGGTGATCACCTTTTCCCAGTCCCACTGGTCCACGTATATGGAGTGCAGGTTGTCCATGTCCTCGTCGCGGCGGATGGCGTTCATGTCCGTGTACAGGCCTTCGCCGGGCCTGAAGCCGTAATCCCTGAGCGCCTGGCGCTTCCACTTGGCCAGGGAGTGCACTATCTCCATGGTGGCGGCGTCCGCGTTCTTCACGCCGAAGCTCACGGGGCGCTCCACGCCGTTCAGGTTGTCGTTAAGGCCGCTGGACGCGTCCACGAACAGGGGCGCGGACACCCTTTCCAGCCCCATGGCGGAGGAGAACACCCTTTCGAAGCTGTCCTTCACGTATTTTATGGCCTTCTGGGTCTCGCGGACGTCCAGCAGGCTTTTGTATCCCTCGGGAACGTATGTGCCGTTCATGCCTGATCCCCCAATTATAAACAGATATTTAATTATAGCACAAAACAAAAAACGCTGCAAGTGTGCCCCGGTCTGCTCAATCCCGCCGGTATGTAAGACAAACGCTTGAAAAGGCGGCGCCGTTGTGCTATTATTTCCGCAAAGCGCAACATGAAAAGGAGTGGTCATATGCAGGGCGGACGCGGACATATGGGCCGGGCAAGTTACCTGACCGACGAGGAAAAACAGAACTCCCCCAAAGTCACCAAGGCGCTGCTAAAGCGGGTGTTTTCATACCTTAAGCCCTACTGGAAGCAGCTGGCGCTGGTGCTGGCCTGCATCGCGGTGGCCAGCGTGTGCAGCCTGTTCCCGTCCATACTGACGGGCAGCATAGTGGACGTATTGACGGGCAAGAGCATAGGCGGCTGGATAGGCGCGGGCATCGCGGCGCTGGTAAGGCTGATAATCCTGTCCCTGGCGCTGCACCTGATGAGCAACCTGATAGGCGTGGGCCAGAACTACCTGAACACCTGGATCGCCCAGCACATCTCCTACGACATGCGCAACCAGATGTACCGCCATCTGCAGAAGATGAGCCAGCGCTTCTACACCTCCGCCAACCAGGGCGACATAATCACCCGCATGACCAGCGACATCTCGGGCGTCGAGTCGGTGATCACCAGCACCTTCGCCAGCATCCTGTCCAACACCATCACCCTGGCAGTGGCGGTGATCGCCATGTTCCAGAAAAACTGGATACTGGCGCTGGTGGGCATGGTGGTGGTGCCCCTGTTCACGCTGCCCACCCGCCTGGCGGGCAAGACCCGCTGGAAGCTGGCCAGCGAGGCCCAGGCGTGCAACGACGAGATAAACGGCATACTCAACGAGACGCTCTCCGTGAGCGGCCAGCTTTTGACCAAGCTGTTCGGGCGGGAAAAGGCGGAGTACGCCCGCTACGAGGAAGCCAACGGCCGCATGATAAAGCTGAACATCCGCGAAAGGATGGCGGGCCGCTGGTTCTTCATGCTGCTGAGCACCCTGACCACCATTGGCCCCATGCTGCTGTACCTGGTGGGCGGCATACTGATGATGAACCACGGCTACGACCTGACCGTGGGCGACATCACGGTGCTGGTGGCGCTGCTGGGGCGCATGTACGGCCCCGTGAACAGCCTGCTCAACATACAGGTGGACTGGATCCGCTCCATGGCCATGTTCACCCGCATATTCGAGTATTACGACATGAAGCCTGAAATAGACGACAGGCCCGGCGCCAGGGAGCTCACCGGCGCCAAGGGCGAAGTCCGCTTCGAGCACGTGGACTTCTCCTACGACGGCAAGCGCGACATACTTAAGGACATCACCTTCGAGCTCAGAAGCGGCGACTGCATCGCCATAGTCGGCCCCAGCGGCTCCGGCAAGAGCACCATAGTCAACCTGATCCCCCGCCTGTGGGACGTGTGCGGCGGCTCGGTCAGGTTCGACGGCGGCGACGTAAGGGACTACACCCTGTCCTCCCTCAGGGACGAGATAGGCGTGGTGACCCAGGAGACCTACCTGTTCAACGGCACCATACGGGACAACCTGCGCTACGCCAAACCCGACGCCACCGAAGAGGAGATGGTGGAGGCCTGCAAAAAGGCGAACATCTACGACTTCATAAAGAACCAGCCCGAGGGGCTGGACACCATGGTGGGCAACCGGGGCCTCAAGCTCTCCGGCGGCGAAAAGCAGCGCATATCCATAGCCCGCGTGCTGCTCAAGGACCCCGCCCTGCTGATATTCGACGAGGCCACCTCCGCGCTGGACTCCATAAGCGAGGCCGCCATACAGGCCGCCATCAACCCGCTTATCGAGGAGCGCACCAGCATACTCATCGCCCACCGCCTCTCCACCATACTGGCCGCGGACGAGATACTGGTGGTCAGGGACGGGCGGATAGTCGAGCGCGGCAAGCACAGCGACCTGGTGCACGCCGGCGGCACTTATCAGGAACTGTACGAGACCCAGTTCAGCAAGGCGGAGGCATAGACGGCTTTACACCGTCATTGCGAGCCTCCGAAGGAGGCGCGGCAATCCGTACCCTCGTCAAGCTTTTAGCTGTCAGTTCTCAGCTTTCGCCTGACGGCGAAAAAAGTTGCCCCGCTGACGCGTCACCAAGAGAAAACCGCCCGAAAGGCGGTTTTTTCGCGGAGTCTGAGCCGTTATACATGATGCGTCATTGTGCGCGAGCGGCAATGAATCGATGTCCGGCGGACATCGAGAACCGTGAGCGGCAGTGAATGACAGTCCGGTGGACGTCAAGAGCCGTGAGCGGTAGTGAATGGAAGCACAGTGTGCTTCCAGAGCCGCGAACGCCACATGGGTCGCGAACGCCGCATGGGTCGCGAGAGGCCATTAGGCTTGGCGGCACGGCAAAGCCGTGACGGATGAGGTCAGTGCACTGCGTGCACACAGTATAAGGGACGGATCGCCACAGCCGCTCACTTTGTTCGCGTCTTCGCGATGACGCTATAGGTGAGCACAATAAAAGCGGCGCAGCGCGCCGCCTCTGAAAGCTAAAAGCTAAAAGCCGACAGCTGCTTATCTCGCCTTAAGCCCCTGCTGCTTCATCCACACCCGCATGACCAGGCGGTGGGGCAGCAGTTTGACCAGCAGCTTCTGGCCCTTCGCGGTAAAGCCGTACACGCTCACCTCTCTGCGCTTTTTCGCGTCCTTCCAGGTCCGGGAAACTATGTCCTCCGGCCTGTACATCACGGCGTACTTTTTTACCACGCTGTTTTCGCTCACCGCGCGCTCGAAAAACGCGGTCTTCGTCCAGAACGGGCACACCGCCATCACGTCGATGTCCTTGAGCTCGCGGTTCAGCGCGCGGCTGTAGCTCAGCACGAACGCCTTGGACGCGCCGTACACCGCTATGTAGGGTATGGGCTGGAACGCCGCCATGGAGGCGATGTTTATTATCTGCCCGCCCTTCGCCATGTAAGGGACGCTCAGCTGCGTGAGGGCGATCAGCGCCCGGCAGTTAAGGTCCACCATGCCCAGGTTGTCCCCGAGCGGGATGTCCGTGACCGCGTCGAACTTGCCGTAGCCCGCCGCGTTTATCAGCAGCCCAACCTGCGGCTTTTCCTTTTCAAGCAGCGCGCCGAACTCGTCAATAGACTCCGCTTTCGCCAGGTCCAGCGCCACGGGCCTGACGGGAAACGGGCAGGCGAGCGTTTCCAGCGCTTCCCTGCGGCGCGCCACCGCCCACACCTCGTCGAACCTGCCGTACTCGTCAAGCGTCTGGACGAACCTTTTGCCCATGCCGGACGACGCCCCGGTGATTATCGCTATCCTTTTCATGCCTTTTCCTCATAAAACGCCCGCCCGCGCAGTTTCCGCGGACGGGCATATGTCCATATTCCGGCCTTCAGTTTCAGCCTTCCGTCTCGGCCTTCCGTCTCAGCCTTTCGTATCAGCCTTCGATGACGGCCTTGATGCGGCGCACGCCTGCGGAGGTGGATTCCTCTTTCAGGATCTTAAAGCTCTTGAGCTCGGAGGTGTTGCCCGCGTGGGGGCCGGAGCAGATCTCCTTGGAGTAGCCGCCCATGGTGTACACCCTGACCCTCTCGCCGTACTTGCTCTCGAACAGGCCTATGGCGCCCTGCGCCTTGGCCTCGGGCACGGTCATCTCCTCGCAGGAGATGGGCGCGGCGGCCTTTATCCACTCGTTCACCAGGTCTTCGACTTCCTTTACCTCTTCGGGGGTCATCTTCCTGCCGAAGGAGAAGTCGAACCTCAGGCGCTCGGTGGTGATGTTGGAGCCCTTCTGGGCCACTTCGTCGCCCAGCACCTTCCTGAGCGCCGCGTGGAGCAGGTGGGTGGCGGTGTGGAGCTTCACGGTCTTGTCCTGGTGGTCGGCCATGCCGGAAGCGAACTTCTGCTCCGCGCCGGCGTGGGAGGCCTGCTGATGCTGCTTGAAGCGCTCGTTGAAGCCCTCTTCGTCCACCTTTAAGCCCTTTTCGGCCGCCAGTTCCACGGTGATCTCGATGGGGAAGCCGTAGGTGTCGTAGAGTTTGAAGGCGCTGCGTCCGTCGATCACTTCAAGGCCCGCCAGGAACTTTTCGCACTCGCTTTTGAGTTCGGGCGCGGCCTGGCCCTGCTTGAGCTGCTCGATAAGGGGCAGGAACTCGGGGCGGGGCGGCAGCTGCTTCACTGCGGCGGCAATGGCTTCCGTCGCGTCTTCGCCCGCATTCAGCTTCTCCAGCACGGGAGAAACGGCGCCCTTCTGGCGGGAGATGTTGCCTATCAGCTTGTCGAACTCCTTCATGCCCTGCTTGAGCGTCTTCTGGAAGCGCTCCTCCTCGAGCAGCAGCTGGGTCTTTATGAACTCGGCGTTGCGCGTGAGTTCGGGATACACGTCCCTGTACTGTTCGACTATGACCTCGGCGAGCTGGGCGGTGAAGCCTTCGGGCATGTCCAGCTTCATGCCGTGGCGCACGCTGCGGCGGATAAGGCGCCTCAATACGTAGCCCTGGTCCACGTTGGAGGGGGTGATGCCCCTGTCGTCGCCGATTATCATGGTGGCGGTGCGCATATGGTCGGCGATGATGCGGAAGGAGCGGGTGAATTCGTCGTTGTCGGCGTACTTTTTGCCGCTCAGTTCCTCTATCTTCGCGATTATGCCGCTGAACAGGTCGGTCTCGTACACGGTCTTTGCGCCCAGCAGCACGCCAATGGTGCGCTCAAGGCCCATGCCGGTGTCCACGTTCTTCTGCTCCAGGGGCGGGAAAGTGCCGTCCGCCTGCTTGTTGTACTGCATGAACACGTCGTTCCATATCTCCAGGTACCTGCCGCAGGAACACGCGGGAGAGCAGTCGGGGCCGCAGGGCGGCACGTCCTTGATTATGAACATCTCGGTGTCGGGGCCGCAGGGGCCGGTGGTGCCGGCGGGTCCCCACCAGTTGTGCTTGGTGCCCAGGTAGAAGATGTGGTCTTCCTTCACGCCGCATTCCTTCCAGTAGGAGGCGGCCTCTTCGTCCCGGGGAGCCTTGTCGTCGCCCGCGAACACGGTGAAGGCCAGTTTGTCCTTGTCAAGGCCCAGGTACTCGGGGCCGGTCAGGAACTCCCAGCTCCAGGAGATGGCTTCCTTCTTGAAGTAGTCGCCCAGGGACCAGTTGCCCAGCATCTCGAAGAAGGTGCAGTGGCTGGCGTCGCCCACTTCGTCGATGTCGCCGGTGCGGATGCACTTCTGCACGTCCGTCAGGCGGGTGCCCATGGGGTGCTTCGCGCCCAGCAGGTACGGCACCAGGGGATGCATGCCCGCGGTGGTGAACAGCACGGTGGGGTCGTTCTCCGGTATGACGGAGGCGGAGGGGATCACCTTGTGGCCCTTGCTCTCGAAGAATTTGAGGTACATGCGGCGCAGGTCGGCCGCGGACTTGATGTTGGAATTCATGTATTTTCGTCCTTTCGGAGAATTTGTGCGGTTCGTTTTCGTCACACTTCCCTGCGGCCCTCGAAGGCGCGCAGCAGCGTGATCTCGTCCGTGTACTCCAGTTCTCCCCCCACCGGCACGCCGTGGGCGATGCGGGTGACCTTTATGCCCATGGGCTTGATCAGCCGGCTTATGTACGACGCGGTGGCTTCGCCCTCCACGTCCGGGTTGGTGGCGAGCACCACCTCCCTGACCTCTCCCGAGGCCAGGCGGCTCATGAGCTCGCGGATGCGTATGTCGTCCGGGCCGACGCCGTCCATGGGGGAGATAACGCCCCCCAGCACGTGGTACAGGCCGTTGTAGTCCCTCACCCGCTCCAGGGCGTTCACGTCCCGGGCGTCCCTGACCACGCAGATGATGCTCCTGTCACGGGACCCGTCCCCGCACACGGAGCAGATCTCCCGGTCGGTCAGGTTATAGCACACGGGGCACAGGTGCACGTTCTTCTTGCCGTTGTATATCGCCACGGCCAGTTCGCGCACCTGCTCCTCGGGCAGCCCCACGATGTGGAACGCCAGGCGCTGCGCCGTCTTCTTGCCTATGCCGGGCAGGCGGGACAGCTCGTTGGCGAGTTTGTCTATGGACTCGATGCCCGCCATTAAAACAGCCCCGGCATGCTCAGCCCGCCGGTCAGGCGGCCCATTTCGCTCTCAACGGCCTCGTCGGCGGCCTTGATGGCCTCGTTGACCGCGGCCATGATCATGTCCTGCAGCATATCCACGTCGTCGGGATCCACCGCTTCGGGCTTGATGGTCAGCGCGACCAGCTGCTTTTTGCCGGTGACCTTCGCGGTGACCATTCCGCCGCCCGCGGACGCCTCGAACTCCCGCGCCTCCAGCTCCTGCTGCTTTTCGGTCATCTGCTGCTGCAGCTTCTGGGCCTGACGGGCCAGATTCTGAAGATTGCCTCCCATGCCCATGCCGGGAAAACCGCCGTGCTTCGCCATAGTATCGTCCTCCGTTTTTTTATGCTCTTATGGTCTGGTAGATCGTTTTGATCGCCTTTTCGTAATCGTCGTCGTGCACGCCCAGTATCAGGTTCAGGCGTCCCGCGCCCTGGTTGATGGTGGAGATGGTGATCCCCTGCGCGCCCACCGCCGCCAGTATCCTTACGGTCATGTTCTCGCTCTCGGGCACGTTCTCCCCCACCACCGTGATCATGCTGAGGCCCTCGGTGACGTTGAGTATGTCGGGAGAGAGCACCCGGCGGATGTCGCCCAGGATCTCCTTTTTGCGGGGCCTTAACAGGTCGCTCCTGATGACTATCGATATGGTGTCGATGCCGTTTAAGCACTGCTCGAAGGGCAGGCGGCGCGCCTTGAACAGCTCCAGCAGCGTGGCCATGAAGCCCGCGCCGTCGGACACGAACTGCTTTTCCACCTGCACGACGCTCAGGCCCTTCCTGCCCGCCACGCCCGTCACCGCCTGCCTGTCCGCGCTGAGGCGGGACACGGGCACGATCAGCGTGCCTTCGTCTTCGGGGCAGTTGGTGTTGAGTATCCTTATGGGGATGCCCGCTTCCCTTACGGGACGGGCCGCGTCGGCGTGCATCACGCTGGCGCCCATGTAGGACAGTATGCGCAATTCGCGGTAGCTTAAGTTCCTCACGGTCTCGGGCTTATCCACCACCCGGGGATCCGCGGCCAGCAGGCCGTTCACGTCCGTCCAGTTCTCGTACAGCTCCGCGCCTGCGGCGGCGGCCACCAGCGCGCCGGTTATGTCGCTGCCGCCCCTTGAGAAGGTCTTTATGCCGCCCGTGGGGGTGGAGCCGTAAAAGCCGGGTATCACCGCGCCGTCAAGGCCGCTGAGCGCCCTGCCCAGGGACCTGAGCGTCTTTGCGCTGTCCAGGCTGCCGTCCCGGTCGAAAAACACGTGGCGGGCGGGGTCGATGAAGGGCCTTCCCAGGTACAGGCTCATGAGTTTGCCGCTCAGATACTCGCCCCTGCTCATGCAGTAGTCCCTGTCGGGGCACGCGCTCAGGGCGGAGACGATCTGTTCGGCTTCCTTTTCGGCGTCGAAGTCCAGCCCCAGCTCCGCGGCGATGTCGGCGTAGCGCCGGGTGACGGGCTTCATGGCGTCGCCGACGCGGCCGCCCCTAAGCGCCCTTTTCCACACTTCCTCCAGCATGTCCGTGATCTTGATGTCGCCCGAAAAGCGCTTGCCGGGGGCGGACACCACCACGAACTTCCTGCGGGGGTCGCTTTCGATTATGTCTTTTACTTTCCTGAACTGGGCCGCGTCCGCCAGGGACGTGCCGCCGAATTTCACGCAGATCATATGTAAATCCTTTGCAGAGGTTATTCTACGCTTTTACGCTCGTTCCGGGGCGGCGTCTCACGCCCGCGCGACCCCGTTTGGTTGACGATACACATCTTATGATTATATCATTATTTTATTGCCTTTTCAAGCGATAGCGCCGCCGTAATATAAGTTTAATCATTGGCGCCGTCCCTGCCCGCCGTCCACACGCTCTT
This sequence comes from Clostridia bacterium, assembly GCA_017648805.1. The sequence continues at coordinate 2,910 of JAGCIC010000047.1, read as the reverse complement.
TCCCGCCTTCTTCATGCTTTCCAGCGCGCCTCTCAACTGCCTGAGCACCTCGGGCGGCGCCTGCCCTTCCAAACTCTGGGACGCCCTGCACGCCCCCAGCTCCTCGCAGGCGTGCCTGAGCGCCACGTACACGTACCTCACGTCCCCGTCGCCCTTCTGGTAGGCGGCGTAGTACCTGTCCACCCACAGGGTGCCGTCCCGCCCCTTCGCGATTATGGGCACGGGTATTTTCGCAAAATAATTGCGATACAGCTCCCGGTCCGTCACCTCCCGCGCGCCCGTGTCCGCGCTCAGCCGGTCCGCCAGGCGCCTAAGTTCCCTTATGCTCAGATTCCCCATATCCGTCTGCCTCCATCACGTCCTCCAGCTGCCTGAGCGCCGCTTTCGCGCGGGCGTACACCCCCTGCTTGCTCATGCCCAGCACGTGCCTTAATGTCTTTAACTCGTCCCCGTCTATCAGCACGCCGCTTAACAGCGCCCCGTTCACCGGGTCGCCTACGGCCTCCAGCAGCCGTTTCGCCCCGGCCGTTTCCGCGGCAAAGACTTGCGCCGCGCTGTCCATTTCGGTTTTGCAGTCCGCCAGGTCCGCCAAAAGCGCCTCTATGTCCGCTTTCCGATGCCCGGGGGCGGCGCTTAAGCGGCTCACCCCGCCCTCCGCCTTCGCCTTGCGCGCGTAATACCTCGCCCGGGCGGCCGCCAGGCGCAGGCGCTTCGCGTCCAGGCTGCGCTTAAGACACATGACGCACGGATACTCCCCGCTTATCTTCATCCTTTCACCTCCGACTCCATACGCGTGTAAGCTGCGCGGCTTACACTTATTTCACAAAACAACAGTTGACTTGATCCAAGCGCAACTGTATAATACATGTCGCAGGTTTTTTGCGACTTGCGCATTATACCGCAATTCACTTGCGACACGCAAGCGGGCAGAACCGAAAATATTTTGCGATATTATTGTGGGATATACACAAATGGGCGTCCCCGCGCCCTCACCGGGAGGAAACATATGAAATTCGGCGAAAAACTGCGCTGCCAGCGCACGCGCATGGGCTACACCCAGGAGCAGTTAAGCGAATTGCTGGGCCTCAGCAAGCGCACGGTGGAAGGCTACGAGGCGTGCCGGTTCTACCCCAAGAAGCGGGAGGTCTACGACCGCCTGAGCGGCATATTCGGCGTGGAGCGCAACTACTTCCTCACGGAGGACGAGGACGCGCCCGCCGCCGAGATCGAAAAGGTGCTGGGGCAGGTCCGCGCGCTGTACGCGGGCGGCAGCCTCTCCCCCCGGGACGAGGACGAGCTGGCCAGCGCGCTCATGGACGCCTACTTCATCGCCCGCCGGCGCAGGGAAGGGGGCAGGAAGTGATGTTTCAGCTAAAAAGCCGCTTCTCTCCCCGGGGCGACCAGCCCGAGGCCATCGAAAAACTGGTCAAAGGCGTCGAAAGCGGCATGAAGAACCAGGTGCTGCTGGGCGTGACGGGCTCCGGCAAGACCTTCACCATGGCCAACGTCATACAGCGCCTGCAGCGCCCCGCGCTGGTGATCGCCCACAACAAGACCCTGGCGGCGCAGCTGGCGGCGGAATTCAAGGAGTTCTTCCCCGACTCCGCCGTGGGCTATTTCGTGAGTTATTACGACTACTACCAGCCCGAGGCGTACATCCCCGCCACGGACACCTACATAGAAAAGGACTCCTCCATAAACGACGAGATCGACCGCATGCGCCACTCCGCCACCTCCTGGCTCTCCGAGAGGCGGGACGTGATAATCGTGGCGTCGGTGTCCTGCATATACGGCATGGGCGACCCCGAGGAGTACCGCTCCCAGTCCATAAGCCTCAGGGAAGGCCAGAGGCTGGACCGGGACGAGCTGATCCGCCGGCTGGTGGACATACAGTACGAGCGCAACGACTTCGAGCCCAAGCGGGGCAGCTTCCGCGTGAAGGGCGAGACGGTGGAGATCGTGCCCGCCTCCCAGTTCGACAAGACGGTGAGGATCGAGTTTTTCGGGGACGAGATAGAGCGCATCAGCCACGCCGACGCGCTCACGGGCAGGACCGTGACGCTGCTCAACCACGTGATCCTCTACCCCGCCACCAACTACGTGACCTCCTCCGAAAAACTGCGCCTGGGCCTGGAGATGATAGAAAACGACCTGCCGGCAGAGGCGGGAGAGCTGGAAAACAACGGCCGGCTGCTGGAGGCGCAGCGCTTAAGGCAGCGCACCACCTACGACCTTGAGATGTTAAGGGAGATCGGCTTCGTAAACGGCATAGAGAACTACTCCCGCTACTTCGACGGCCGTCAGCCCGGCGAGCCGCCCTTTACGCTGCTTGACTACTTCCCCCGGGACTACGTGGTGTTCATAGACGAGAGCCACGTGACCATCCCCCAGATCCGCGCCATGTACAACGGGGACTTCGCCCGCAAGAGCACCCTGGTGGAGTTCGGCTTCCGCATGAAGAGCGCCTTCGACAACCGTCCGCTCAAGTTCTACGAGTTCGAGCAGCGCATCGGCCAGACCGTATACGTGTCCGCCACCCCCGGCCCCTACGAAAGGGAGCGGGCGGAGCAGGTGGTGGAGCAGCTGATCCGCCCCACCGGGCTGATAGACCCGGAGATAATCGTGCGCCCCGCCGCATATCAGGTGGACGACCTGCTGGGCGAACTGCGCCTGGTGGCGGAAAAGGGCGGCAGGGCGCTGGTGACCACATTAACCAAGCGCACCGCCGAGAGCCTTACCGAATACCTGCGGGACATGGGCGTGAAGGTGGAGTACATGCACTCCGATGTGGAAACGCTGGACAGGATAGAGCTGCTCAAGAACCTGAGACAGGGCGTATTTGACGTGCTGGTGGGAATAAACCTGCTCAGGGAGGGTCTGGACCTGCCCGAAGTGGAACTGGTCGCGATC